>CAKRKL010000051.1 GCA_934358405.1 uncultured Blautia sp. | reverse complement strand
GAGGATCAGGACTGTCTGTGGAAGGCTCTTGCAGAGGGGCAGATCCAGACGGTGGCTACTGACCAGTGCAGCTTTACCCTGGCGCAAAAGGCAATGGGAAAAGAAGACTTTACGAAGATTCCGGGAGGACTTCCGGGAGTTCAGACAAGGGGAACCCTTCTTTATACCTACGGCGTGCGCACAGGCAGGATTACAGTAGAAAAAATGTGTCAGCTTTTGTGCGAAAATCCTGCAAAGCTGTATGGTGTATATCCTGATAAGGGTGTGATCGCAGAAGGCAGCGATGCGGATATTGTTGTTTTTGATCCGGAAAAGGAGAGTGTAATTTCTGCCAAAACTCATGGGTACAATACGGATAATAACCCATATGAGGGCTTTAAGCTTCATGGAGATATTGACAAGGTATTTCTTCGCGGAAATCTGGCTGTTGAGGATGGAAAGCTGGTGCAGGAGAAGCTTGGAACTTATATTAAGAGAGGATTGAGACAGCCTCTTGCATAAGCAGCAGATTTTTTTATGAAAGTGAACAGAAAATAACAAAAGAATATGCGCTTTTTGCGGTTTGGCTTTTAAATAAGCTTTTCAGGCCGCAAAAGGCGCATATTTAAGTTGAAGTGTGTCTGAATCAGATTTTAGAAAGTATATTCATTATAATGGCGGAGTGTCTTTTCCTACAGGATCAGAGCCTGTTGGGAAAAGCTCCCGCTTTTTTGCATATTCAGTGAGAAACAGTGCAAGGGCACCATCGCAGGTCATGTTGCAGGCAGTGGCAAAACCGTCGTGAATTGCAAATACGGCAAACATCAGTGCAGTTCCCGAATCTCCGAACTTCAAGATTCCGGTAAGGACTCCGAGAGATACCATAACGGTTCCCCAGGGAAGTCCGGGAGTGCCAATGGAGCAAGTTGCAAGAAGCAGGGAAAAAATCACCATTGTGCTGGGAGCCGGGACGGAGCCATAGAGAATACGGGAGATCATCATGGCAAAAAATACCTCTGTGAGCACAGAACCGCAGTGGTGGATCTGTGTAAAAAGAGGAAGGATAGTCCTGGAGAGCTCCTGATTAAGACATTCACATCGGGCTGCCGCATTTAAAGAATATTTGCCGGTAGCTGCAGAAGAGTGGTTCTTCAGTGCTATTTTACAGACAGGCAGGTATTCGTTGAGGACTTTCCAGGGGCTTTTTCCTGAATAAGAACCGGCAATGTAATACAAAAGCAAGATCCAGATGCCATAGACCGGAATCACGATTACCAGGGTCAGAAGCAGAAGCGGCAGGTATTTGATAAAGTATCCCTGATATGCAAGCGTACACAGGGAAAGCCCGATATAAGCAGGAAGGACAGGCAGCAGAACCCGGGACATCAGGGAAAGGGTGATCCCGCGAAATTCGTTAAGCAGCTCCTTGGTGCGCACTGCATTGGTCCAACAGGCACTAAATCCCAGCAATATGGCAAGTACAAGTGCACTTAAAGGGGAAATCGGCGCCGGAACAGGAAGCTCAAATAATGTATCCGGAAGAAAACGAAAAGCAAGACTGTCTGTGGATACCGGAAGTCTTGGTATAATCAGATAACCAAGCAGTGCTGAAAATGCAGCTGCTCCCAGCATGGAAAAATAAGTGATCCCGATTACAGGTCTGGTTGCCGGGGTGGAATCTTTTTTTACGGAAATGATGGAGGATGCCACCAGTCCCATAATGATAAGTGGTGCCAGAAAGGTAATCAGCTGGCTAAGTACATAACGCGCCGTAACAACCAGATTGAGTGCACCGGATGTAAAACCTAAGGTTCGGGTAGCATTGAAAAACAGTCCTGCAAGTAAGCCCGGTATACTTACTGTCAGGATCCGAAGAGGTAAACTGGTCATAATTCTTTTTTTCTTCATTGTGTAAATTCCTCCGAATGTATTATAATATATGAAAAAGAAAGGCGCAATGAAATTTTGGAAAACCTTGTATGTTACGGATCGGCAGGCAAATTTACTTAGGACTTGCATATTTTGTAATAATACTGTATATTAATTGTAACGATTCGCAAAAAAGAGTCTGCAGCTGCCAGAGTGCAGCTGAGTTTCATAAGAGAAGAATCAATCCAAAGCAGTAACGCTTTGTAAAGGAGGAATAATACTATGAGAAAAGCAGGTTTGGCTGCTCTGCTTCTTGGCGCAGCACTTTGCATCCCGGGATGCGGATTTGAAGAAGGCGCAGGAGCAACCGTTACCGTTATACAGGCTACCCCTACTCCGATCCCAACCCCTACCCCAGAGGCAACGCCTACTCCTGAGCCTACTCCTACACCGGAGGTGGTAGTTGTGCAGACCGCAAGTGGTGTGAATGTAACCAAGCAGGACGGTACCTATACTGCAAATGTAGATGTAAACCTTCGTGCAGATGCAAGCGCAGAGGCAACTCTGGTTGCCAGTGTGGCAAGTGGCACACAGCTTACCAGCACAGGTGTGTGTGATAACGGATGGGTTGAGGTATCCTATGAGGGACAGACCGCGTATGTATCTGGTGATTATGTAACTGCAGCTGCCGCTGCAGCAGACGCAGGTACAGCTGACCAGGCTGCGGCAGATCAGACAGCTGACGCATCCACAGAAGGCTGATGCATTAAATCAGACGAAATAAGAAAATGCCGGAGGGCAGAAATCACAGGGTATGTGATCTGCTATCCGGCATTTTTTATAGGACATTCGGAATCCGCTGATTTATTCCGGATAAACCAGTCTGTCCGGTTTGATATCATAGAGCACCTCATCCAGGAATTTCTTTGCAAGGTATTTGGCCATGCCAAGGTTCATATCCAGATAGTTTCCGCAGTCCTTAGCAGAGGCTCCCGGTACTTCGCCCTGGAAATCACGGATAAATTCAAAGGTTTCGATCATAAGTGGCACAATGTCTTTGGACTCATAATCTCCGTTCAGCAGAAGATAATTTCCGGTGCGGCAGCCCATTGGACCCCAGTAGATCATCCTGGAACCGAAATCCTTGTGGTTGCGAAGGAAGGTGGCAGCCAGATGCTCAATGGTGTGAAGCTCTGCGGTATTCATTACAGGCTCCTCATTAGGGGAAGTCATGCGGATGTCGAAGGTGGTGATCACGCTGTCTCCAACCGGATCCTTACGGGAAACATACACTCCGGGCTGAAGCTTGATGTGGTCTATTGTAAAGCTGGTGATTTTTTCCATAAAAAAGTTCCTCACTTTCTGTAAAATATAAAATTCTTTCTTGATTTTAACAGACTCCGGAAAAAGTGGCAAGATGGGAAAAGCGGAAAGAAAAAATGAGGATTTCCACTTGACAAGGAAGCATATTCATCATATCATCTTTGTTAATGGTGTGCCCTGTAGACAAGGGAATTGTTTATAGGATATGATACTGAGATAAAGCCATGAAACAGGCTGTCTTTTGCTGGAACGACATATGTGACCGATGCAAAAGAGGGCTTTTTTTACGGAAAAACAGCAGAAGAAAGGATAAGAGCACGACAGATGAAAAATTGGGAAAACGTAAGACTGGTCAGAGAGTTTTCTGAGCAGGGCGTGGACTGCTACAAGCTGGCAGGCGGAAATTATATGAATGAGTACTATGTGGTGTCAGAGGCTGAGACAAGAAAGCTGATGAACACACCTGAGGTTGTAGGCTATGAGGTCTATCATTGCCTGATTCCGGCAACCTCACAGATGCTTTATTATTTTAAGGAGCAGAAGAAGGTGACAACTGCAAATATTCTGTCTATTCTTCGCGGCGCTCTTAATTATCCGCTTGAGGAGAGCTGCTACAGAGAACATATCCGTGTTCATGATATCAGCTTTTTGTCCAGCGAGCGTGTATTCCAGGAGGATGAGATCGCAGGACTTGAGATTAAATACAGCAAGCTTACCATGGTGCCGGACAGTACACTTATGATCGGAGATATCATTGCCTCCGGTGAAACCCTGATTCACTGCCTGCGCTATGTAACAGATTTTTACAGAGCACATGGTGCCAGACTGCGAAACATTATTATTTTTACCATCGGCGGAACCAAGGGAATTGAGATCCTTGAGAAGCTTACCAGTGAGATACGTGAATACTGGCCGGATTTCGAAGGTTTTATCACAGTTTATTATGAGGGAATCTTCAGCACTTATCAGGATAAGGGCGTATCCGGGATCAATCTTCCGGATGTGGATTTCTTCTGGAAGGATGGCATCATCGCACCGGAATTCCGAAGAGAGACCCTTTCCATGCGTGATCCTCTGTTTGAGAAGTGTATCATTTATGATGGCGGAGCCAGAAGATATGAGATCCATGAGCATGTGGAAGAGGTTCTGGACTTCTGGAAGGGTATGCTTAAGCGCTGCGACGTAATTGATATGAATGCACTTATCGAGGAAAAATTAGGCTACGCTTTACCAATCAGCTATGAAGAATGGCTTGCCTGCAATCATTTCCAGGAAATCGAATCTGCACAGACCAAATGGCTCTATGAGATGGAAATGCGCTTTGCAGACTGCCTGAAAAATGTAACACTGGAAGAAATCGCACAGCAGAGAATTGAAGAATTCACAACTGCACTGCGCAAGTATATACTTTAATGTTTTACAGGAGAAAGAAAATGAGTAAAGAGAAAAAGACAAAAGACGTTGATTTTGCGTCAAAAGCAGTTCCTGCAGACAGCCGTAAGGGACTGGTTACCATGTTTATGATCATGCTGGGATTTACCTTCTTTTCCGCGAGCATGTGGGTAGGACAGCAGCTGGCAGAAGGTCTTGATTTCTGGGGCTTTTTGAAATCCCTGATCCTTGGCGGTGTGATTCTTGGTGCTTATACAGGGCTTCTTGGATATGTAGGTGCCAAAACCGGTTTATCCCTGGATCTTCTTTCAAGAAGAGCGTTTGGAGAGAAGGGCTCATACCTTCCATCTGCGATGATCAGCTTTACCCAGATCGGCTGGTTTGGCGTGGGACTTGCCATGTTTGCCATTCCGGTATCCAAGGAGCTTCTTGGCGGAAGCGATGCTGCCATGTGGGGACTTGTAATTCTGGCAGGTGTATGTATGACTGCATCTGCTTATTTTGGAATTGATTCCCTTACCATTGTCAGCTATATCGCTGTGCCCCTTGTTGCAGTTCTTGGAACAGCAGCTATGGTGATGGCTGTGCGCCAGGGAGACGGAACCATCATTGACCAGTTTGCAAAATCCAGCGGAAGCCTGACCATTATCGGGGGCGCAGGATTGGTTGTAGGTTCCTTCGTATCCGGTGGAACTGCTACTCCAAACTTTGCCCGTTTTGCAAAAAATGGCAAGGTTGGCGCGATTACCACAGTAGTTGCATTTTTTATCGGTAACTCCCTGATGTTTTTCTTTGGTGCAGTTTCTTCTATCTTTGTAGGAGGAAACGATATTTTTGAGGTTATGCTTCGTCTGAACCTGTTTTACCTGGCTGTACTGGTGCTGGGACTGAATATCTGGACCACCAATGACAATGCGCTGTATACAGCAGGTCTTGGGCTTGCAAATATTTTTCATCAGAAAAAGAAGCCGATGGTACTGATCTCCGGATTTATCGGAACAGTAGCTTCTGTATGGCTGTACTACAATTTCTGCGGCTGGCTGAATATTCTGAACTGTACCCTTCCACCTGTTGGAATTATTCTGGTAATGGATTATTTCATGAACCGAAAGGATTATGAGGAAGAAAATCCAAGACTTAAAACAGTAAACTGGTTTTCTGTTATAGGTGTAGTGCTTGGAACAATTGTGGCAAATGTGCTGAACTGGGGAGTACCTTCCATTAATGGCATGGCTGCAGCTGCTGTCTGCTATGCGATCGGACAGCTGATGCCATCCGGCAGAAGGGTTGCGAATCAGAATTAAATTCGAATAATCTGTGAAATCAATTGTATTTTGTGTCAATTTCGCTATAATGAGAGAAGATGGCATCAGGAAAAGCCTGGTGCCATTTTTTCTGCAACAATTTTTATAATGAATGTTTATGAAAGTAATCTGGAGGCGAATTATGAAGAAAAGAAAAATTCTGGCAATGCTGATGACTGCCACCCTGTCTGTAGGAATGCTTGCAGGCTGCGGTGCAGATAGTACTAAGGATGAAACCAAAAAAACAGAAGAAGCAGCAGAAAAAACAGAGGAAAAAAATGCAGAGGATTCTGCCCAAAAGAGTGAAGAACCGGCAGAGGATGAGGAGACTTCCGGATTCTCAGACGGCTCAGATGAGAAGGGAAGCGTAGAGGAAGCGTCTGTTTTGGATACATCACAGCCGCTTACAGGAACCCATCATGCAGAGATTGAGGTGAAGGATTACGGCACCATTAAGGTAGAACTGGATGCAGATACAGCTCCTATCAGTGTTACCAATTTTGTAAAACTGGCACAGGAGCATTTCTATGATGGACTGACCTTCCACCGCATTATCGATGGCTTTATGATCCAGGGCGGTGATCCGGAAGGAACCGGAAGAGGCGGATCAGGCAAGACGATCAAAGGTGAATTTTCCGAAAATGGTGTGGAGAATAACATTTCTCATGAAAGAGGCGTTATTTCCATGGCAAGATCTTCTGATCCGGATAGTGCAAGCTCCCAGTTCTTTATTGTACAGTCTGACAGTACTTATCTGGACGGACAGTATGCAGCTTTTGGCCATGTGACAGAGGGAATGGATATTGTGGACAAAATCTGTAAGGATGCAGAGCCAACAGATAATAACGGTACTATTTCTGCCGAGAAACAGCCTGTAATGACAAGTGTGACCATTACAGACTGATCCCGGACAACAAAGGGAGGTGCTTTTACAGCTTTACCACAAGAACCGGCATAGGCGGATTGTTAGGACGGTTGTAGTATTCGGTTTTGATCACCAGATATTTTCTGGAATCCAGCTGCTTCAGCCAGTGAAGAAGAGCGTCACGCTCCGCGAAGCCGGAATCACCGCCGCTGTAAATGCATAGCATCAGGATTCCGCCTTTTTTCAGAAGGCCAAGGGACACCTCAAGGGCCAAAAGGCTGGTGTCTGGTCTGGTTGCAAGCTTGTGATCTCCTCCCGGCAGATAGCCGAAATTGAAAACAATGCAGCTTACACTCATGGGCGCAGCATAGTTTCCCATATTTGCATGGGAATCCAGAACGAGCTCATAGTTGTGGGCTGCATTTTCTTTTTCCAGCCGCTCTTTTGTGTGCGTAAGGGCCATTTTTTGAATATCAAAGGCAAGTACACGACCACTTTCCCCACAAAGGCGGGAGAGCAGCAGGGTATCATTGCCGTTTCCCATGGTGGCATCAATGCACAGGTCTCCTTCCTTTACATGTTCTGCAATAAAATGGGAACACCACTTTGTAATCTGATAATCCATAAACTTCTCCATTCCTGTTAGTATTAATTTTAGGGCATATAAGTAGCTTTTGAACAGTATCATAACAGATTTTTGCAGGAAATTCATGTACGAAAAGCCATACATGGAAAAAATACATTGCAATCAGGGGAAGTTTTGTTCTATAATAGGCGGTACGGGCAGGAGAGTGTGCCTGTATCAGATTAATGAGAAAAGAGGGAAAATAATGTTAGAGGGAAAGACCATTCTTCTGGGAGTCACAGGCAGCATTGCCGCATATAAGATCGCATATCTTGCAAGTGCGCTGAAGAAGCAGCATGCACAGGTACATGTGCTGATGACCAGGAATGCCACTAACTTTATCAATCCCATTACGTTTGAGACTCTTACCGGGAATAAATGTCTGGTGGATACCTTTGACCGGAATTTCCAGTTTCAGGTAGAGCATGTATCCATTGCCAAGAAGGCTGATGTGGTGATGATCGCTCCAGCAAGTGCAAATGTGATCGGCAAGCTGGCACATGGAATTGCAGATGACATGCTTACCACAACTATTATGGCATGCAAATGCAAAAAAATCATTTCCCCGGCTATGAATACAAATATGTTTGAGAATCCCATTGTCCAGGATAATCTTAAAACTCTGGAGCATTATGGGTATGAAGTGATCGATCCTGCTGTAGGATATCTTGCCTGCGGCGATACAGGGGCCGGTAAGATGCCGGAGCCGGAGACACTTTTATCTTATATTATGAAGGAGTGTGCCTGTGAAAAGGACATGGCTGGCCTGAAGCTGCTTGTTACAGCCGGTCCTACTCAGGAGGCAATTGATCCGGTTCGTTATATTACCAATCATTCTTCCGGCAAGATGGGGTATGCGATTGCCAAAATGGCAATGCTGCGAGGAGCAGATGTCACACTTGTAAGTGGACGTACTGCAATTGCACCGCCGCCCTTTGTGAAGGTTGTTCCGGTAGTGACTGCAAGAGATATGTATGAGGCTGTTACAGCAGTAAGCCAGGAACAGGATATTATTGTCAAGGCCGCGGCAGTGGCAGATTACCGTCCTGCTACAGTCAGTGACGAGAAGATTAAGAAAAAGGACGATGAAATGTCCATCGCTCTTGAGAGAACAGATGACATTCTGAAATATCTTGGAGAGCACAAGCAAAAAGGACAGTTTCTGTGTGGATTTTCCATGGAAACGCAGAATATGTTAGGTAATTCCAGAGTCAAGCTTACAAAGAAAAATCTGGATATGGTAGCTGCCAACAATGTAAAAATGGCCGGTGCCGGATTCCAGGGGGACACCAATGTTCTGACTCTGATTACACAGGATGAGGAAGTGTCACTCCCGCTTATGAGCAAGGAGGATGCAGCCAGTAAAATCCTGGATAGAATACTTTTTTTAAGAGTGACGGGTAAATAAAAGAACACATGCCCGTCAGTCCATACCGTATTGTATCCCTTTTACGGGAACGATAACAAGGAGGATCATTATGAACAAAAAATTTACAACATCTCAAATCACACTGCTTGGCCTGATGATAGCAATCCTGCTTCTGATGGCTTACACACCTCTTGGCTACCTGAATATCGGACCTCTTGCAATTACCTTTAACATTATTCCGGTTGCCATCAGCGCAATTACAATGGGACCTGTAGGCGGAGCCATTGCCGGAGCCGTATTCGGACTGACCAGCTTCGGACAGTGTATCGGCATCGGCGGTACCAGCATTATGGGTGCTACCTTATTCGGAATCAATCCATTTCTGGCATTTGTACAGAGATTTATCCCAAGACTGGTTGACGGACTTCTGCTTGGATATATTTTCCAGGGCGTTCGCAAAAAATCAAAAAATATTTATGTTTCCTGTGCAGTAACCGGTTTTCTTTCCGCATTTTTAAATACCCTGTTCTTTATGGCAATGCTGGTAGGACTTTTCGGAAATACCGAGTATGTGCAGGGACTTATGGGCGGAAAAAATGTGATCCTGTTCATCTGCACCTTTGTAGGTATTAACGCAGTATGTGAGATGATCTCCGCTACTGTGATCACAGGTGCTGTGGGAGCTGCCCTTTATAAGGCAAGACTTCTTCCGGGAACAGACAAAGGGTCTGCAAAAGAAGATAAAACAGCAAATACAGCCCAGGCGTAAGACTGGCAATAACAGAGGAGCTTTTTTGGAGGAAGAAATATGATCTTAGCAATTGATATCGGAAATACAAATATTGTGGTTGGGTGCATTGACCAGGAGAAGACTTACTTTATTGAGAGACTTTCCACAGTGCGCACCAAAACAGAGCTGGAATATGCTGTTGACTTAAAGACAGTAGTTGACATTTACCACGTTAAGCGTGCAGATATTGAAGGCTGTATCATTTCTTCCGTAGTTCCGCAGATTACCAATGCGGTGAAGCTTGCTGCCGAGAAGGTGCTTCACAAGGAGCCTATGGTGCTTGGACCTGGTGTGAAGACCGGTCTGAACATTATGATGGATAATCCGGGACAGCTTGGGGCTGATCTGGTAGCAAATGCAGTTGCAGGAATCAATGAGTATCCGCTTCCCCTTGCGATTATTGATATGGGAACTGCGAGTACAGTAAGCGTGGTAGATGAGAAGAAGCATTATGTGGGCGGCATGATTTTTCCCGGAATGGGAGTGTCCCTGGATGCCCTTACAGCCCGTGCTTCTCAGCTAAGCGGTATCAGCATTGAGGCTCCCAAACGTATCATTGGTAAAAATACTATCGAGTGTATGAAAAGCGGCGTGATTTACAGCAATGCCGCTGCACTTGACGGAATTGTGGACCGGATTGAGGAAGAGCTGGGGCAGAAGATTACTGTGGTTGCTACAGGAGGACTTGCCCGCAAGATCATTCCGCATTGCCGCAGAGAAATCCTGCTGGATGAGGATCTTCTTCTGAAGGGTCTGCTGATCATATACGAGAAAAATCGATAAAAAAGATACCAGGGTCAAAAAATCTTTTGACCCCAACATCATAAAAAGACAAAATAAAGGACAGATATACGGCTGCATGGATTCATGTACCTGCCATATATCTGTCTTTTTTGTTATCTGTGAGAATGAAAAGCATCGGCAAAATCCTGAGGAACGGGAGCTGTAATGCACATGGCACTGCCAGTGACCGGGTGAGTGAATTCCAACTGGAAGGAGTGCAGCGGCTGTCTGTTTATGATCCGGTAATCAGGGTTATAAAGAAAGTCTCCGGGAAGGGGATGACCTATATGCTTCATGTGTACCCGGATCTGATGTGTACGTCCTGTTTCCAGATGAAGCTCAATCAAGGAGAACTTTTCGTTGTGAAAAGCATAAGTACCAAGGCGCTGGTAATGGGTGACTGCCTTTTCTCCGTTTACAGGATCAATCTGCCGTTCAATAGTGGAAGCCTCTGCGCGTCCGACAGGTGCATTTATGGTTCCGCTGGCTGGGGTGACTCCCTGCACGATTGCCAGATAAGTTCTGCGGATCTGCCGTTTTTTCATCTGGGCAGAAAGAACTGCTGCGCTGTAGGGATTTTTTGCAAGAATCAGAGCACCTGTGGTATCACGGTCCAGGCGGTTAATACAGCGAAAAACGAAGGAAAGCTGCTTTTCCTTAAAATACCATGCTGCTGCGTTGGCAAGTGTGTTGTCATAATTGCCGATAGAAGGATGAACTGGCATGTCAGCAGGCTTATTGACTACAAGGAGATCCTCGTCCTCATAGAGAACAGAAAGTGCCATTTTTACAGGCAGAATGTTATCACTGTTTTCCGTTTCCGGAATATGGATCCGAAGAAAATCTCCGGTACGAAGAACGGATTTGCCAAAGCCTCGTTCTCCATTTAGACAAATTGCTTCCTTATAGGGCTTCATGGAAGAAAGAATGCCCCGGGAAAATCCCTTTGCCCGAAGAAAATCAAGAAGCAGCATATTTTCTTCTTCCGGCTGTACTGTGTAAGTTAAAATCCGATCCAATGGAAGTTCCTCCTGCGAAATAATCTGACATTATGTTTTGAATTTTATACTGGAATTTTTGTGCTTAAGGTGTATAATAACACAGATAAAACAGGTTTGAAAGCATATTACAAGGGAAAAGGAAAACATATGGAACAACAAAAACATCTTTTTACAAATAAAATGCTCTGGGCTCTTCTTATACCTATTATTATGGAACAGCTTTTAAATGCCCTGATGGGAACCGTGGATACTATGATGGTAAGTAATGTAGGCTCTGCGGCAATTTCTGCTGTATCCCTTGTGGATTCCATCAATGTGCTGATCATTCAGGCATTTTCCGCACTGGCAGCAGGAGGAACCATTATCTGCACCCAGTATCTTGGCCAGAAAAATTATGAGCTGGCAAACAAATCTGCAAGACAGGCACTTTTTATCATAACAGCGATTTCTGTATGTATTGTTGCCCTGGGACTGGTTTTTCGGGCACCGCTTCTTGGCTTTATTTTTGGAAAAGTAGATGCAGAGGTCATGAATAATTCTATGGTGTACTTTTTTTATACGGTAATGTCCTATCCGTTTATTGCTCTTTACGATGCAGGCGCATCTATTTTCCGCGCCCAGGAAAATACAAGAGGCCCCATGATTATTTCGATTATTTCCAATGTAATGAATATTGTGGGAAACGCGATTCTGATCTGGGGGTTCCATCTGGGAGTTGCAGGGGCTGCTATTTCCACCCTGCTATCCCGAATTTTTTGTGCAGTGGTTGTTTTGTACCAGCTGCGAAAGGACAGACAGCCTATTGTGGTGCGGGATTATCTGAAAATCCGTCCGGATGGAAATATGATAAAGCGGATTCTGGCACTTGGAATTCCCTCAGGTGTGGAGAATAGCATGTTTCAGCTTGGAAAGCTGGCAATCCAGTCTACGGTATCTACACTTGGAACCGTTGCTATTGCAGCACAGGCCATGACCAATATTATGGAAATGCTGAACGGAACTGCCGTTATCGGCATAGGGATCGGACTTATGACAGTTGTAGGCCAGAGCCTTGGTGCTGGGCGCAAGGATGAGGCGGTTTACTATATGAAGAAGCTTATGATTCTTGCAGAGGTGTTTTTAATCGCCTGCTGCGCAATTGTGTATATACTGGCAAAGCCGATTACCATGATCGGCGGTATGGAGCCGGAAAGCGCCAAAATGTGTCTGGATATGATGTTCTGGATTACCATTGTGAAGCCTCTGGTATGGATGCCTTCCTTTATCCCGGCCTATGGCATGCGTGCAGCAGGAGATGTGAAATTTTCCATGATTACATCCTGCATTACCATGTGGATGTTTCGTTTTTGTCTTTGCGTTTATCTGATCCGTGTCTGCGGCATGGGACCTATGGCAGTCTGGATTGGAATGTTTACAGACTGGACGGTAAGAGGAATCATTTTCAGCTTTCGATTCAGAAGCGGGAAGTGGATGGAGCACCAGGT
>CAKRKL010000050.1 GCA_934358405.1 uncultured Blautia sp. | reverse complement strand
CTTCCAGGATTAACTGTAAACCTTACAGTAGAGCCTAAGAAACAGCGTGTTGAGGATATGCAGAACGGAACCTACGAAGTAGCGCTTACCCGTTGGGGACCAGACTATGCAGACCCAATGACTTACCTTGGAATGTGGATTACAGACAACTCCAACAACTATGGTCTGTGGAGCAGCGAAGAGTATGACTCCATCATCGCAGAGTGCACAACTGGTGACCTTTGCACAGACGCTGAAGGACGTTGGGCTAGAATGTATGATGCAGAGAAGCTTGTTATGGATGACGCTGTAATCTTCCCACTTTATACACAGGCAAATGCAGAAATGTTATCAAGCTCTGTAACTGGTGTTGATTTCCATCCTGTAGCATTGAACCGTGTATACAAAAACACAGTAAAAGCTGAATAAATTTTAATTCACAGCTGTAAAGCTTCTGAGCAGCTGAGAGCTTTAATTGAATAATTTCGGCCGCTCTGGTTTTACCCGGAGCGGCTTTTAAAGTAATAATACCATTGCCATCCGCAGAACAAATAATAGGGTGATTTTGTTTATTCTGTGGATTGCAATGAACGAATATTTGAGGAGGAGCCGTTGTGAAGAAATATACGATTAAACGAATCTTGACTTCCTTTTTTACCCTGATGGTAATCCTGCTGGTGCTGTTCATTTTGATGCAGCTTATGCCAGGTTCTCCATTCAATGATGAAAAGTTAAATGACGATCAGCGCGCTGCACTATATGTAAAATATGGCCTGGATCAGCCGGTGGCTGTTCAGTTTATAAATTATGCAAAAAATATGCTGCGAGGGGATCTTGGTGTCAGCTACAACATTTCCAAAAATACTCCAATCGCACAGATGATCCAGACAAGACTTCCTATTTCCATTGGAATCGGAGGACTTGCAGTAACAATTGGAGCTGTGCTTGGCTTGCTTCTCGGGTTATTGGCAGCACTAAAGCATAATACTATCTGGGATTCCCTGGCTACAGTCATATCGGTTATCGGAGTATCAGTACCATCTTACGTATTTGCACTGGGCCTTAGCTATAGCCTTGGCTTCCGGCTTCAGTGGTTCCCTATGCTATATAAGGCAAACAATGGGGGAATGTCAAGCGTGCTTCCAAGTGTTGCACTTTCCATGTTTACTATGGCATCCATTGCAAGATTTACCAGAAGTGAAATGCTTGAGGTTCTGGGCAGTGACTATATGCTGCTGGCAGAGAGCAAAGGGATTTCCGGAGCTGCACTGATTTTCCGCCATGCCCTTCGAAATGCACTGATCCCGATCATTACAGTTCTTGCTCCGCTGATCGTAGACCTGATGACCGGCTCTCTGGTTGTAGAGAAAATTTTTGCAATTCCGGGAGTAGGAAGTCTGTTAGTAAATGCCATTCAGTCCAATGACTATAATGTGGTTATTGCTTTGAGCTTTATTTATTCCGCAATGTACATAATAATCATGCTGGTTGTAGACATTCTCTATGGTGTGATCGACCCGAGAATCCGGCTTGCGAAGAAAGGAGACTGATATTATGAATAACAGCATTACAGCAGAGAAAACAACCGCTGTTCCCACATATATTCCGGTGGATTCTGATTTTCAGCTGAAAAATAATGCAGAAGAGATTGGAATTGATTCTAACTTTGCAGCACAGAGCTTCTGGAAGGATGTCTTTCTTCGCTTTGTAAAAAAGACAAGTGCCATGGTCGGTCTTATTTTGATTATTTTTATTACTATTATGGCAGCAGTTGGTCCCGGCATGAATGACTATACCTATTCCGGCCAGAACTTAAGTGAAAAGAACTTTGCACCTCGTGTAAAGGCACTTGAAAAATTTGGTATTTTTGACGGAAGTGAGAACTTCAAAACATCAAAAGGCTCCAAGACAATCAATAATTATAAAGAAAAAGGCCTTACAGATGTGTATTACTGGTTTGGAAGTGATAACCTGGGCCGTGATATCTGGACAAGAACCTGGTCAGGAGCCCGTGTTTCTCTTATTATTGCAATCGCTGCAGCAATTATTGATATGCTTATCGGTATGAGCTATGGTCTGATTTCCGGTTATTTCGGCGGAAAGGTAGATATGGTCATGCAGCGTATCCTGGAAGTCGCCAACGGTATTCCAAGGCTTGTAATTGTAACACTTCTTCTTCTGGTTTTAAAACCGGGAATGATTACGATTGTTATTGCACTGATGCTGACAGAATGGATTGGAATGAGCCGTATTGCCCGAGCGGAAATGCTGAAATTAAAAGAGCAGGAATTTGTTCTTGCCTCCAGAACACTTGGTGCGGGAAGCTTTTTTATAATTTTTAAGGAAGTACTTCCAAACATTATCGGACCGATTATTACACAGGTTATGTTTTCCATTCCAACTGCTATTTTCACAGAGGCCTTCTTAAGCTTTGTTGGTCTTGGAATTCCGGTACCGCAGTGTTCCCTGGGTTCCCTGATTTCTGAGGGATTTAATTTCTTTACGACCCATCCATATCAGATTATTCCGCCGATTGTAGTTATGGCACTTTTAATGCTTAGCTTTAATCTTGTTGCTGATGGTCTTCGTGAAGCTCTTGACCCTAAATTAAAAGAAATGTGAGGTGATTTTCAATGTCAGACGAAAAAATTCTTAATATCAAAGACCTGGATATCACCTTTTCCACAACAGCAGGAACGGTACATGCTATCCGAGGCATTAATATTGATCTTTATAAAGGTGAGACAGTTGCCATTGTAGGAGAGTCTGGTTCCGGTAAATCCGTTACCATGAAAGCTGCAATGGGAATCCTTGCATCAAATGCAAAGGTAGAAAAAGGAAGTATTGAGTTTAGCTATCATCATGCAGACGGAACTCCGGAAACGGTGGATATTCTGAAAAAAGACAAAAAATGGATCCGCAGACATATTAATGGTAAGCGAATTGCCATGGTATTCCAGGACCCTATGACAAGCCTTGATCCGACCATGACGATTGGAAAACAAATTATGGAGGGAATGCGCTGGCATTTTAAAACTCCGAAGAAGGAAGCCTGGGAGCGTTCGGTGGAGCTGCTGAAGGAGGTTGGAATTGAAGAACCTGAGAAGCGTATGAAAAATTATCCTCACCAGCTGTCAGGTGGTATGCGTCAGCGTGTTGTTATTGCAATTGCACTGGCATGCAATCCGGATCTTTTGATCTGTGATGAGCCCACTACTGCACTGGATGTTACCATTCAGTCGAAGATCATTGAATTGATCAAGAAGGTACAAAAAGAACGTGGGATTTCGGTTATCTATATTACACATGACCTTGGAGTTGTTGCGAAGGTGGCTGATTTTATTAATGTAATGTACGCCGGAAAAATCGTAGAAAAAGGAACTACTGATGAAATTTTCTATGATCCGAGACATCCATATACATGGGGACTCCTTTCTTCCATGCCGGATCTTGATACAGATGATGAGAGACTGTATACGATTCCCGGATCTCCGCCAAACCTGCTTCACGAAAAAACAGGAGATGCCTTTGCACCGCGTAATCGTTATGCACTGGAAATTGATGATAAGCTGGAGCCACCTATGTTCCAGATTACCAAGGATCATTTCGCAGCTACCTGGCTTCTTGATCCGAGAGCTCCTAAAGTGGAAATGCCGGTGGAGCTAAAGAACCGAATTGAAAGAATGAAGAAGGAGGCCGAGGAACATGGCTGTAAATTATAATGCTGACCCAATCCTTACTGTGGATGGATTAAAACAGTACTTTAAGGTGAACAGCAGCTTTACCGTACATGCAGTAGAAAATGTTTCCTTCAAAATTTATCCGGGCGAAACCTATGGGCTGGTTGGAGAGTCAGGCTCCGGAAAATCTACGATCGGAAGAAGTATTATCCGCCTTTATGATCCTACTGCAGGAACTATTAAGTTCAATGGTATGGACATCAGCGGTAAGATGAATAAGGAAAACAATAAGGTACTGAGAACACAGATGCAGATGATCTTTCAGGACCCTATGGCATCTTTAAATCCTCGCAAAAAAGTGAGAGATATTCTGGGTGAGGGACTTGATATCCACCATATGTATACAAGTAAAGAGGAGCGGGAGGAGAAGATTAAAGCGATTCTGGCAAAGGTCGGTCTTGCTCCGGAGCATGCGGCAAGATATCCTCATCAGTTTTCCGGCGGACAAAGACAGCGTGTTGGAATTGCCCGTGCGCTTATCATGAATCCTAAGCTGATTATTGCGGATGAGTGTATTTCTGCACTGGATGTTTCCATTCAGGCACAGGTCGTTAATCTGATGAAGGATATTCAGCAGGAAACCGGCACTGCTTATCTGTTTATTGCACATGATCTTTCTATGGTAAAATATATTTCTGACCGCATTGGGGTTCTTCATCTGGGCCATCTTCTGGAAACTGGTACTACAGAGGAGATTTTTGCAAATCCGGTTCATCCGTATACAAGAAGTCTTCTTTCTGCAATTCCGGAACCGAATCCGGCAGTGGAGAAGAACCGCATTGCGGAGACTTATGATTATAGGGCTTCCGGAATTAATTATATGGAAGGCACTTATCATCATATTGGCGGAACTCATTATGTGAAATGTACGGACGCGGAGTTTGAGAAATTTAAGAATATGCCGAGACTGGAGTATTGATATTATCGTTAGCCGGACGCGATTTCACAATGTATATTCATCGCCGTGCGTCGCAACGTTCCGGCAAGCTAATGCCTAACTGCGACTAAGCCGCTCGGGAAAGCCCTCTCGGCTAAGTCTTCGTAAGGCATGGATCTCGCCTCCACTAAAAACGCTCCTAAAATGCACGGCTACATGAATATACATTGCGAAATCGCTGGTTATCGATAAAATGGGAATAAAAAATCTCCTGCACATTCTGAGTATTGATTGTGCGGGAGATTTTTTGTTATTTGAGAAGTTATCTTACTTCCGGCTCAGGCTGCTCGGGCAGGGTGGGAGCTGGCTGGCCTGGGGTACGGGCCTGGAAGGTGATGGTTACTTTGAAAAGGTCGCCGTCCAGATAGAGCTGGAATTTGCCGCCCTGGAGTTCCGTAAGGCTTTTGGCAATGCTAAGGCCAAGGCCGCTGCCTTCGGTGTTTCGGGCCACATCACCGCGGACGAAGCGCTCGGTTAATTCCTCTGCTGCGAAATTAAGAGGCTGGGCGGAAATATTTTTCAGGGAAAAAATCACCTGGTTTCTGGCGTTTTGCACCTCTGCGTAAACTCTGGTGTTTTCCATTGCGTACTTGGTTACGTTGCCAAAAATGTTTTCCAGCACACGCCACATTCTCTGTCCGTCTGCATGAATCACAGAGGGCTCGTCCGGGAAATGCACCATCATAGTGAGGTGATGTTCCTTGAACCGTTCCTCGAATTCTCCAATCACCTGATGAAGCATTTCCACGAAATCAATATCCGTCATGTTTAAGGTCATGTTTCCGGTGCTTGCCTTGGAAGCCTCTACCACATCCTCGGTGAGCACCTTCAGGCGGGCTGCCTTCGCTTCCAGAATATCCAGGTATTCCAGCACCTTCGGGTCTGTGAAATTCTCACGCTTGAGAAGGTCAATGTAGCTGATAATGGAGGTCAGCGGAGTTTTCAGGTCATGGGAAACATTGGTAATCAGCTCAGTTTTCATACGCTCATTTTTTACACTGCTTTCTACGGCTGCGTCAAGTCCGCTTCCTATATTATTGATGTATTCTGCAATGCGCCTGTCATCACTGGACAGCTTGTCCAGAGGGATTTTGTACTGGAGATTTCCGCCGGAGATTTCCTTCAGTCCTTTTTGAATCTGTTCCCGGTGATAAGCCTTTGTTATACACAAAAACAGGAGCAGCAGGTCAGCAAAAAAGCTAAACATAAAGAATAACTGCATATGGCCAAGAAACGGTCCGCAAATTATATATTTCAGGAAAATATATCCCAGGAAGGCCAGGGTTGCCTTTAATCTGGCAGCAGTGTTCCTGGAATAAAAGTCAGCCAGAGAGCGGAGCTTGTGAACGATTTTTCGTATAATTTTTACAATCAGGACAAGGAGTCGCCTGAGAATACTGTTTTTCCACAGCTGCTTTGCCTTGATCCGTCTTACCAGGCTAAGATAGCCAATCTGGAACCAGAATAAGGTGTAAAGTCCGCAGAACATTAGTTTGAGCAACAAATAGGGCTCGATCAAAGAACCTTGCAGTGGTGCGACTTGGTAACTGGTAATCGGCAGACGAGACAAGCCAAAGACAATAACCGGAAGCCAGGCAATCACGACAAGTCCGGCTGCAAGCTCTGTAGGCCAGTGGTCAAAAAAGCAAAGATGAAGCGTATCATCTGTGCTTTTTCTTCCCGCAATTGCAGTAAGAAATACAAAGGAAGCAACAAAAAGCAAGGTGCATAAAATTCCAATCCAAAATACAGGTCTTGTATACCTGGAATAAGAATCAAAAAATGATTTTCCGGAAGAAAAAGCATCGGAAACAGGAAGCTTTTGATTTACATAAGCTGCAAAAACAGAACTGCCATTTTCTTCTGGGAGAACTCCAAGCAGTTGTTCCTTCCAGCTAGCGTCAGTAATGCTATTGCCCGGAAAAGTGTCACGGACATCAAGTCCCTTCAGGCTGCTGACAAATTCGTCTGGCTTTGTCTGAAGCAGTATATAGGAAACTTCTTCTCTGGAATCCAGAAGTGTATGCAGTTTTTGATAATAATCAACAGCGGAGCTGGCACTTTTTGATTTTTTATAATCCAATTCTTCTACCAGGTCACTGTCATCGGATAGAACGCGGCCAGTGTCCTCGTTGATGTAGAGATAGCTCATGTTGGATTGTCCCTGTGCATAAGCTTCCAGCTTCTGCTTCATATCGCTGTAAGCGTTAAGCTGGGAAAGAATTGCAGACAGGCTGTCAAATGCCTCATCAATATTGTTGTTCCACTGTTCATTGGAGTTCAGCACATCCAGAAGGCTGTCTGCGCCTTGTGGAGAGAAGTGCTCAGTAAGCTGGCAGTATCGATAGGAATAAATCTGATCGTAAAGAGTGGTGCCATTCTTTGCCTTCACCTGAATATCAGAGAAAAAGTCTGAATCCAGATCGCCAGAGCTGACGGCAGTTGTGATGCTCTCGATGACGTATTGCTTGTAGTAGCCGATATCATCCTGGGAAAAATCATCCGATTTCTGGTAAGTAAACCATGTTTGATTCCCGGAATCATTGAAGTCAGCATAGACAGAAAGTAAAAACTCTCCAGAGTCTATTTTTTTCAGAAAATCGTCTGCATAATAATATTCCATAGGAAGTGAGGCGGAATTCCCGGAAGGGGAAGCCTTGTGGCAGACTACAATGGGAGCTGCGCTTTCAGAATCATACCCCTGGATCTGTGCCCATGCTTTTAAATCAGAAAGAGAGTAGGCAAGTCCGGAAGTGTTGGTAAAGGAAAGCGCTTCATCTGCAGCCACCTCCTTCAAATCTACAACGCGGGTGTCAGCAGAAGTCCCAGCAGCGTCCGTGGAATTATCATTCTTGGCTGATAAAGAAGCTGTTTGTTCATCTGTATCTTCATCAAAGTTCCCATAAGTAAAGGTTCCCGAAATTGCATGTGCCACATCCCAGGAAGCACTACAAAACGTATTGGCAAATGACTGGGAATCCAAATATTCCTTTCCCGAATCTGAAATCTGCAGTCCATTTGTTTCCAAGGCAAGAAACATCACTCCGCAGAAAATAACTGCCCCAAGCAGCAAATACTGTAAAACCAGCAGATTTCCCTTCATAGACACACTGCGGTGCCATTTTTTCTTTTTCATATTCTATGAACCCCTTTCTTCATAGCGTCTCCACTATATTATATATTAAGTAGTTTTAGTCAATACCCACTGTCCAAGCGCGTCCGGGAAACCACTAAATTTTTTCTACTTTATATCCCAGTCCCCATACAACCTTCAAATATCGCGGGTCCTTGGGATTAATCTCAATTTTTTCCCGGATATGCCGGATATGTACTGCAATGGTATTATCTGCCGCAATCGCCTCCTCATTCCAGATATTTTCATAAATCTGATTAATGGAAAATACCCGTCCCTGATTCTTAATGAGAAGAAGCAGAATATTGTACTCAATAGGCGTAAGCTTCACCGCGTCCCCGTCAACCAGCACTTCCTTCCGGTCATCATTCACCATAAGACCGCCCGTGGTATAAACATGCTGACTTTCACCAGAAACAGCCGCCCCAAGCTGGGTATACCTGCGAAGCTGCGACCGCACCCTGGCGATCAGCTCCAGCGGGCTAAAAGGCTTGGTCACATAATCATCTGCGCCAACATTCAGTCCAAGAATCTTATCCGCATCTTCAGATTTCGCAGAAAGAATAATAATAGGAAGAGCATGCTCTTCACGGATTTTCAAGGTAGCCCGGATTCCATCAAGCCTTGGCATCATAACATCAATAATCAGCAGATCTACCTTTTCTTTTTCCAGAACGGAAAGTGCCTGCTGACCGTCATAAGCTTTCAGAAGCTGATGTCCCTCCTGTTCCAGATAGATGCTGATGGCCTCCACGATCTCTTTATCATCGTCACAAACAAGAATTACTGCCACTTTCTTTTTCACCTCCCTGTAATTTATAAGTTACCAGACAATTTTTAAGATGAAAGGGGTAAAATCTTAAGAATTTCTTATTAAAAGCCCCACACCAGAACGCATTTGAAAAAACTCTGAAATCGTGAGGCAAACTACTTTATGAGTGTAGTGGAAAACAGAAGTAAATGCAACACAATATCTGAAAAATCAAACACGTTCTACGCTTGCTTTTTAGAAAACTTTGTGGCATAATCTGTGTTAATAACTTAACAAAATCATAGAAGTAAGCCATTTGGTGTGCATAATAGGTGAGAAAATGTCCGGTTTTACAAAAGAGATCATTATCAAAACATTGTTTGAGCTGCTTAATGAGAAGCCTCTGGCGAAGATTACGGTAAAGGATATTGTTGAGCACTGCGGCGTGAACCGTAATACATTTTACTATCATTTTCAGGACATCTCAGATGTTGTGGAAAGCGCTCTTAAAAGAGAGGTAGATAAAGCATTTGAACAGCCGATCCAGGTGGACTCGGTGGTGGAATGTCTGGATGTATTGGTGAAGCTGATTGGTGAGAACAGGAAGGCCATGCTTCATATTTATTGCTCTTTACAAAGAGAAAGTTTTACCGATGCACTGGATAAGATGTGTGAGTATATTGTAAGTCAGTATGCAAAGTATAATTTCGATGAGAAAGTTCTGGAAAAAGAGGATGTAAAGGTTCTTATGCATTTTTACAAATGCGTAATGACAGGGGTTATACTGGACTGGATGGATCACAAAATGTCTTATGATCTTACAGAATATGCAGTGAAGATTAGAGAACTGTATGGTAATACCTTCGAAAAAACATTGGAGAAGGCAGCAGGAGTCAAGCCAACCCAGCTGAAAATTATATAATGATGAAGTCAGGATAAAAAGGTCATAAAGCTTCATCTGGCAATCAAGCTTCATTTTGTTAGACAAATAAGGCGCTGTGTCTGAATTTTAGACACAGCTCTTTTTTTGTCTGTTTTGTTTGTCAAAATTTCTCATTATAATATGAAGCATGAAAAGCAGAGGAGAACAGAAAGGAGGATCTGTATGAGTTCTTCAGGTACTTTAAAAATAGCACGAAATGGCTATATTGTAATGGCAGTTATTTTCAGTGCACTGGGAATATTTCTCATGGTGAACCCTACAGAAGCAATGAAAATAATCTGTGTGCTTGCAGGAATTTTATTTATTGCAGATGGAATCATTAAAATCATCGGCTATTTCTCCAGAGATTTCTATTGTCTGGCTTTTCAGTTTGATCTGGGATTTGGAATTCTGATGATAGTTATTGGAATTTTGATTCTACTGAGAAGAGAAACCATTCTTCGTCTGATTTTTGTAATCTTTGGATTATTGATTCTGGCAGATGCACTGCTTCGTATTCAGATGTCAGTGGAAGCCAAAAAATTCGGATTGAGGCTTTGGTGGGCAATTCTAGGTATTGCTGTTGTCACAGGTGTGTTTGGAATCATTCTTTTAATTGATCCTGCAGGCGGTGCAAAAATGACTGTGATTTTTACAGGGGCAGCCTTTTTATTAGAAGGGATTTTGAATTTGTGTGTGGCTTTTTATACAGTTAGAACCCGGGAAGACATTGATGTGGTATATGAGGAAGATGCATCATAACTTAAACAAAGGAGGAGCATTATGAAGCTGATTGATAAGGCAAAACAGGCCGCTATGGAAGGTGCAGTAACAAAAGCATTAGAATATCTGGAAAAAGATCCTGAGACAAACATTCCCAAGCTGATGGAGCTGGTTGATAAATTTACCCCAAAGGATTGGTATAAGAGCCAGAGGGATGCAATTCGTAATGCGATTCAGGATACAGACAGCAACTGGTATAAGCTGATCATGAATCTGTATCAGCTTGACCCTGGGGTTCGTAAAGCATTTTTTCAGAACTTTATTGTAAATGCCAGCTTAAAGGGAAGTGCAAGACAGGAAGAGGTTGCAGCCGAAAACAACTGTAATGTTCCGTGGGCAATTCTTTTGGATCCAACAAGTGCATGTAATCTTCACTGCACAGGATGCTGGGCAGCAGAGTATGGTCATAAGCTGAACCTGGATCTGGAAACAATTGATTCCATTATCCGCCAGGGTAAAGAGCTGGGTGTTTACATGTATATTTATACAGGCGGTGAACCAACTGTCCGCAAGAAAGACCTGATTAAGCTTTGCGAGATGCACCCGGATTGCGAGTTCCTTTCTTTCTCAAACGGAACACTTTTTGATGAGGAATTCTGTGATGAAATCTTAAGAGTGAAAAACTTCGTTCCGGCATTTAGTCTGGAGGGCTCAGAGGAAGCCAATGACGGACGCCGTGGAGAAGGCATCTACCAGAAGGTTATGCATGCGATGAAGCTGCTCAAAGACAGAGGTCTTCCATTTGGTGTTTCAACCTGCTATACAGGAATGAATGTAGACAGTGTAAGCAGTGAGGAATATTTCGATAAGCTGATTGACTGCGGCGCATTATTTGCATGGTTCTTCCACTATATGCCAGTTGGAAATGATGCATCCCCGGAGCTTCTTCTTACACCGGAACAGCGTGAGAAAATGTATCGTGCAATCCGCCAGTACAGAAGCACAAAGGCTATTTTCACCCTGGATTTCCAGAACGATGCAGAGTTTGTTCATGGATGTATTGCAGGCGGAAGACATTACCTGCATATTAATGCAAATGGTGATGTGGAGCCTTGTGTATTTATTCATTATTCAAACTGCAATATCAAGGACACTTCCTTACTTGATGCATTGAAGAGTCCGATTTTCCAGGCATATCATGACAATCAGCCGTTCAATGAGAATATGCTGCGTCCATGTCCAATGCTGGAAAACCCGGAAATCCTCCGCAAGCTGGTAGAAGAGACTGGCGCGAAATCTACAGACCTGCAGTCACCGGAAAGTGCAGATCATCTTTGCGGCAAGTGCGATAAGTACGCTGCCTGCTGGAAGGAAAAAGCCGATCAGCTGTGGGATGAGAGACAGAAGGAAAAGGCTGCGAAGGCTGGCTGCTAATAATTTTCAGGTGAAATTTAATGTAAAAAAAGAAAATAAGTCTGAGTACAGTTCCCATATCCGCAATGGTGGAATGGGTGTATTCAGACTTATTTTGGTTTAGAACCCTATTCAGGGCATGTGCTTCTAATAGTTGTAAGCTCCCTCATAGGCATTGCAATGCTCCTTGCGTTTGGAATGCTCCTTACAGGTACTGCATCTGTCACAGAATTCCTGTTCATAACAGGTGGAACAGACACAGTCCTTACATGCTTCCCGGTCATAAGCAGGAGTGCAGGTGTAAGGGAGTTTATTGCTTACATTTGCCTTTTCTGACATAAAAATCACGCTCCTTTTTACTGTGATTATAATGCGAAAAAAAGATACATTCAATGGAAAATATCTGAAAAAAGAGCGCGATATTTTTGGTTATTTTTAATTGGATTCCCAACGTCCGGAAGCACCACAAGGCAGTACCAGTCCGTTTGATTTCACCGGAAGACCAATTTCCTGGGAATCTACGTGTCCGTTATATTTCTTCATTTCAGTTGACAGCATGTAAGTAAGGACAGCCGGAGCCAATCCGGTAGTATAGGAGTTGATCAGGAAAAACAGAGGATCATCGCTAAGAATCTTGGTGCAAAGCTTCACAAGAGGATGAATAGCATCTTCGATTTTCCAGATTTCGCCCTTAGGTCCTCTTCCATAAGACGGCGGATCCATGATGATCGCATCATAATGATTTCCACGGCGGATCTCACGCTCAACGAATTTCACGCAGTCATCCACCAGCCAGCGGATAGGAGCATCTGCAAGACCGCTTGCTGCGGCATTTTCCTTAGCCCATGTGACCATACCCTTAGAAGCATCCACATGTGTGACAGAAGCTCCGGCAGCAGCTGCTGCAAGAGTAGCCCCACCTGTGTAGGCAAAAAGATTCAGAACCTTGATGGGCCTTCCTGCTTTACGGATCTTGTCGCCAAACCAGTCCCAGTTTACGGCCTGTTCCGGGAAAAGTCCTGTGTGCTTGAAGCTAAAGGGTTTCAGATGGAAGGTCAGATCCTTGTAATGAAGATCCCACTGCTGGGGCAGATCAAAAAATTCCCACTCGCCGCCGCCCTTGGAGCTTCGGTGATAATGTGCATTCATCTTGCGCCATCCCGGCTCTGTCTTGGGGGTATCCCAGATTACCTGCGGGTCCGGACGCACAAGGAGATAGTTTCCCCATCGCTCCAGCTTCTCGCCGCAGGAAGTATCAATTACTTCATATTCTTTCCAGCCATTTGCAATCCACATAATTCTGTTTACCTCATTCTTTAT
>CAKRKL010000049.1 GCA_934358405.1 uncultured Blautia sp. | reverse complement strand
TGCCTGAGCTTTTTGATCGCAGGCTTTTCCGTGGTTGCATCCTCTGTGTTCCAGGCATTGGGACATGGCTTTTTAAGTCTTGCAGTGTCTGTGCTCAGACAGCTGATCGTGCTGCTTCCGGCAGCTTATATTCTTGCGAAGGCAGGCGGACTTGAAGCCTGCTGGTGGTCATTTCCTATCGCAGAAGTATTCTCCGGAGCAGTTTGCTTTATTTTCATCCGCTACACCTTTAAGAAAGAGATTCATCCTCTTTATGAAAATGCAGGGAAATAAAATGATGATACCAGGGTCAAAATGTCAAAACGCCTTATCGTGCTTGTACGATAAGGCGTTTTGACATTAAAATTGCAGCAAATCGCTATCCCATGTGCACTGTCACATGATATTCTTTTTTACCATCCTCAACAGGAACTACATTTCCCTCAACCCGTTTTTGGTCAACCTCCAGATAGGTGACACCTTTTTCCACATTGTTTGGATTTTTTACGTCAAAGTAGTAGGTGGCACCGCGGAAGCGGCGGGTAAGGGTGAAGTCGCCGAAGCCTTCCGGAATACAAGGATCAATGGAGAGTCCGTCATAGGTTGGCTGTACGCCAAGGATTGCCTGAGAGAGATTGACAAAGGTCCAGGCTGCTGTTCCTGTGAGCCAGCTGTTTTTTGCTTCGCCGTGGCGGGCTGCATCCCGTCCCGCGATCATCTGGGAATAAACGTAAGGCTCAGTACGATGGATCTCACTGATGTTCTCAATATAGGATGGACAGGTCTTTTTGTAAATTTCAAAAGCACGGTTTCCTCTGCCAATCACAGTTTCCGCAATGGAGATCCATGGATTGTTGTGGCAGAAGATACCTGCATTTTCCTTGTATCCCGGCGGGTAGGAAGAAATCTCCCCAAGGTTCAGGTAATATCTGGTGTAAGCAGGCTGGTGAAGCATAATGCCGTACTTGGTATCCAGACGCTCTTTTACGGAATCCAGTGCCTTCTTTGCAAGGCCTTCCTTCACGCCGATTCCGGCAATGATACAGAAGCCCTGTGGCTCAATGAAAATCTGTCCCTCTTCGCACTCATGGGAGCCAACCTTCTGGGAAGCGGCATCATAAGCACGAAGGAACCATTCTCCGTCCCAGCCAGCGTCAAGAACAGCCTGGTACATTTCATCCACAGCCTTCTGTGCGATTTCTGCTTCTTTTTCATTTCCAATACGTCTGCAGATTTCTGCGAACTCATTTCCATATTTCACATACATTCCTGCAATAAATACAGACTCTGCAACCGGTCCCTGGGAAGGCCCTGTAGTCTGGAAGGATTCACCAGGCTCACTGGAGAAGCAGTTCAGGTTCAGACAGTCGTTCCAGTCTGCCCGTCCGATCAAAGGAAGCTTATGGGGGCCAAGATGGGTACGGCTGTATGCAAAGGAGCGGCGAAGATGCTCAAATAAAGGAGCTGCCTTTTCCATATCACAGTCAAAAGCGACCATTTCATCCAAAATAGAGTTATCTCCGGTTTCCTTTAAATAAGCTGCTACAGCTGCAATCAGCCAAAGCGGGTCATCATTAAAGCCGCTTCCGATATCCAGGTTTCCCTGCTTGGTAAGAGGCTGGTACTGGTGATAGGCACTTCCATCCTCAAACTGAGTAGCAGCAATATCCAGGATTCGCTCTCTTGCGCGCTCAGGAATCAGATGAACGAAACCAAGAAGGTCCTGACAGGAATCGCGGAAGCCCATTCCGCGCCCGGTTCCGGACTCATAGTAGGAAGCAGAGCGGGACATGTTGAAGGTAACCATGCACTGATACTGATTCCAGATATTTGCCATACGATTTACATGAGGATTTTGGCTTTCCACATGATAGCGGCTAAGAAGCTGGTTCCAGTAAGCATTCAGCCTGGCAAATGCTTCGTCCACCTGGCCGGAGGTGGCGAATTTTTCCATAATGCTTTTGGCAGGAGCTTTTTTGATTACATTTGGGGCCTCCCATTTGTCATCCTTTGGATTCTCGCAGTAGCCAAGAAGGAACACCAATTCTTTTTCTTCCCCTGGTGCCAATGTAATATTGATCTGCTGGCTGGCAATTGGGTACCATCCGCTGGCAACGGAATTGCGGCATTTTCCTTCTTCAACAGCAATGGGATTATGATTTCCGCGGCCAAGACCTAAGAACTCATCACGGCTGGAATCAAAACCATCTATAGGAGCGTTTACTGTGAAGAAGCTGTAATGATTACGGCGCTCTCTGTATTCCGTTTTATGGTAAATGGTGCTGCCGATCACTTCTACCTCTCCGGTGCTTAAGTTTCGCTGGTAGTTGGTCATATCGTCCACTGCATTCCAAAGACAGAACTCCACATAGGAAAAAAGGGAAATCTTTTTCGCATGATCGGAATTGTTTTTCAAAGTAAGCTTGTTGATCTCACATGGAGTGTCAACGGGGACAAAGGCCAGAAGATCAGCGGACAGGCCATTCTTTTCTCCGTGAAAGCGGCTGTAGCCAAGGCCGTGACGGCATTCATAAGCATCCAGGGGAGTGCGGGTAGGCATTGCACCAGGGTTCCAGATGGAGTCCTCGTCTTTAATGTAGTAGTACTTTCCATTGGAATCCACCGGAATATTGTTGTAGCGGTAACGGGTAATGCGAAGGAGCTTGGCGTCCTTATAGAAGCTGTATCCGCCGCAGGTATTGGAAATCAGGGAAAAGAAATCCCGGGAACCAAGGTAATTGATCCAGGGCAGGGGAGTGTCCGGGGTAGTGATTACATATTCTTTATTTACATCATCAAAATATCCGTAATTCATGAAGTAATCCTCCTTAAAAGTTATTCGGCCATATCTTAAGCAGCAGCCCACAATCTGCCTGATAATCCGTTTCGTATTAATCTAATAAAATGGATTTATTTTATTGCTGGTATAGCGCCAATTGAAATTGTGAGATAATAAACGCACGAAAACGAATAAGTTCTGGCAAAAAGAAACGATAGTAAAGAATAATGGTCTATATTTGACCTAAGTATAGTAGATAGACTGACGAAAAGCAACTGCAAAATTACCGTAAAAATTAAATCTATTATATATGACAAATCAGAGATTTAAAGTACGAAAAATTTCGCGAAAACATTTCGTAAACCTTCATAGTTGCAAATGAAATTGTAAAAAACGCAAGAAAAGAAATTGTGCAATTGGTAGAAAGTAGTTAAAACGCACAAAAAACGAGAAAAAACACTTGATTTATTGTGCATATGGGGATACTATAAAGCCACGAAAACGATTTAGAGATGACGAGAAGAAGAGAGTGAGGCAGACTTATGGTTTCCATGAAAGAAATCGCAAAGAAGTGTAATGTCTCAGTCGCCACTGTCAGTAAAGCATTAAATGGTTACTCCGATATCGGAGAAGAAACACGGAACCGCATATTGCGAACGGCTTCGGAGCTGGGATATCTTCCCAACTCGTCGGCAAGAGCTTTGAAAACAAAGCGGACCTTTAATCTGGGAGTCCTGTTTGTGGACGAAGCCAGAAGTGGTCTCACACATGATTACTTCAATCATGTTCTGGAAAGCTTTAAAAGTACTGTAGAAGGAAAAGGGTATGACGTCACCTTTACCAGCGGAAATGTTTCCGGGCAAAGGATGACATATCTGGAGCACTGCAGATACCGGGGAGTGGACGGCGTGGTAATGGCATGTGTGGATTTTACCGCAGATGAGGTTCAGGAGCTTTTGCTTTCAGACATTCCGGCAGTGACCATCGATCATGTCTGTGATGGAAGGACTTCAGTAGTATCCAACAATATCCAGGGAATGGAAGAGCTTGTTACTTATGTTTACAAGAAGGGACATCGAAAGATTGCTTACATTTACGGAGATGATACATCGGTTACCAGAAATCGCCTTGGGAGCTTTTACCGCACTCTTCAAAGGCTTGGAATCGAAGAACCGGATGAATATGTCAGGCCATCCCTTTACCGGGATGCAGATCTGGCAGGAGAGAGAACTGGCGAATTACTGGATCTGAAGGATCCGCCCACCTGTATTCTTTATCCGGATGATTATGCAGCATTGGGAGGAATTAATGAGATACGGGAGAGAGGACTTCGGATACCGGAGGACATTTCAGTCGTCGGCTATGACGGGATTAATATTGCACAGGTTCTTGAGCCAAGGCTTACCACCCTTTGCCAGGATACGGCGTCGATCGGCAGGATCGCAGCAGAAAAGCTGATCGAGCTGATCGAGCACCCCAAGACAGCTGTAATTGAGAAGTGCACAGTAGACGGAACCCTTTTTAAAGGTGCATCTGTAAAAACATTGTACCCATCCAAGGGCTTCAGAAAGTAATCAGATTCAGGCAATAAGCAAACAGGAAAAGATATAATTTTAAAGGAGGAAATAACATGAAGAAAAAAATGGTGAGCGTATTATTAACAGCTTCTATGCTGGCAGGAATGACAATGTTTGCAGTTCCGGTTATGGCAGAAGATGCAACACCGGAGAATGAAGTTACCGGAGACGCTTCCGCTGATGATTCTTTTGTTGTATGGGGCTGGAATGACGATATCAAGAAAATCCTTGACGGACCATTTAAAGAAGCCTACCCGGATGATTACGAGAGAATCGTATTTGTAAATACCGGCGGCTCAGACTACTATCAGAGCAAGCTGGATCCTGTGCTGGATGATCCTTCTAATGAATTATATCCGGATATGATGGGCCTGGAGGTTGATTATGTTCAGAAATACGTAAACAGTGACTGGGTTCAGAATGTGGCAGATCTTGGAATTACAGCTGACGATTATGCCAACAGCTATCAGTATAATCTGGATCTTGGCTCAGACATGGACGGCAACGTAAGAGCACTGTTCTGGCAGGCAACTCCCGGCTGCTATGCAATCCGTGCAGATCTGGCAGAGAAATATCTGGGAACAACAGATCCGGCAGCGCTTGCTGAGAAATTCAAGGATCTGGATACTATTGTAGCGACTGCAAGAGAGGTAAATGAAGCCTCCGGCGGTACATGCAAGCTGTTCTCAGGCTATGATGAGATCAAGAGAAGTCTTACCGGCTCCAGAACCCAGGGCTTCTATGATGAAAATGACGTGATCACAATTGATGACAATATTAAAACCTACATGGAAACAGCCAAAACTCTTTATGATGAAGACCTTACCTTTAATACAGATCAGTGGAGTGCTGACTGGAGTGCAAATATGAGTGGCGATGGTGAATCCTCCAATGCTGCAATTGCATACATGGGCTGCCCGTGGTTTGTTTACTGGTGTCTGACCGATTCCTGGAAGAGCAATACCATTCTTGTTCCAACCCAGACGAAATGCTACTGGGGCGGTACCGGACTTGCAGCTACAGCTGAGTGTGCAGATACTGAGCTTGCAGCTAAGATCATGAAATTCTTTACCTGCGATGAGGATGGCATGGTTGCAATCAATGCACTGAATTCTGACTATGTGAATAACACAGAAGCTGTCAGCAAGATCATCGAAGCCGGCACATCTGCAGATGGCAACGGATATCTGTATCCGGATGCAGGACAGAACTTTATGGAATTCTTCCTTCCATTAGCAGACGGACTTGATGCTTCCATGGTAACAGCAGAGGATCAGCAGATTCTTTCCCTGATGGATACACAGACAAAGGCTTATGCTACAGGTGAGAAAGACCTTGACACAGCAATTGCAGATCTGACTGCTTCTATCCATGACACATTCTCTTACCTGAGCGCAGAATAAGTAAAGGGTGCAGAGATGCTGAACAGCTATAAATAAAAAATAAGTAGTAGTGAGTGTGCTGCTTCTTCCCAAAAAGAAGGAGCAGCACATTCTTCTATCTGCATGATTTGCACTGTATGATTTGCAAGCGGCTGCATTGCCGGAGCAGATTGGTTCAGACAGGAGGCTGTTATGAATAAGAAAAAGAAAAAAAGAATCAGCTACGGAAGATATGGATATTTTTTTATCGCACCGTTTTTTATCACCTATCTGGTGTTCCAGCTTTGGCCGCTGATCAATACCTTCTATTACAGTACTTTATCGTATTACAAGCGTAATGGACGCCAGTTTGTGGAGTTCGCCGGAATCCAAAATTTCCTTAATATCCTTGGCATGACATCTGGTGAGAGAGGGTATGTGCTCATTTATCTGAAAAACACCCTGATCATGTGGGGCTTTAACTTTGTACCTCAGATCCTGGTTTCCCTTCTTTTGGCAGTGTGGCTCACAGATGAAAAGGTGAAGGTAAAAGGAACAGGAGCCATGAAGGTAATTGTGTATCTGCCAAGTGTTATTACTGCAGCATCTGTTTCTGTACTGTTTAAATCCTTGTTTTCCCAGTATGGTCCAATCACACAGACTCTGAAGGACTGGGGAATTCTTAGCAGTAATTTTGATTTTATGTCCAGTGTATCCGGAAGCCGTGGACTGATTTCTGCGATTTTGTGGTGGATGTGGTTCGGAAACACCACTTTGCTTTTGATTTCCGGTGTTCTTGGCATTGACCCGGGACTTTTCGAGGCAGCAGATATTGACGGGGCAACGGGCTGGAAAAAGTTCCGCTACATAACCCTGCCTCTTTTGAAGCCGATCATGCTTTACACGCTGGTTACCTCCGCAATCGGCGGCTTGCAGATGTATGATATTCCGGCACTGTTCAATGTTCCGGAGACAGGTCTTATCGGCTTGCCTGATGACAAGACCACTACCATGGCAATGTATATTATGCGCTTGTACAACAGCGATGTGGGAAAAGCAGCAGCAGTTTCCGTAGTATTGTTTGCTATTACGCTGATTGTCAGTCTGATCCTGTTTGCCACTATGGGAGATAGTGAAGACAGGAGAATGAAAAAAGAACTAAGACAGCGCAGAAAGGCAGGTGGAAGATCATGAATAAAGTGAAGGATAGCTACAGTAAAAGCTTGCTCCATCAGAGGATTTTCCGCATGGTGATCTGTATATTCTTTTGTATGATCGCACTTTTGCCCTTTGTACTTCTGGTTATGAATGCCACCAGGGACTCTGAATCCATTAAGGCCGGAGTTTCCCTGATTCCGTCTACCCACCTTATAGAAAACTGGAAAAACCTGATGCTTAAGCAAAACGGTATGCAGATCACCTTGCAAAAAGCAATTGTAAACTCTGCGACCATTACCATTCCCGGTACTATTTTATCTGTATATTTTTCGGCACTGACTGCCTACGGAATCCATGTCTATGATTTTAAGCTTAAGAAATTTGCCTGGGCGTTTATTATGGCAGTTATGATGGTGCCCAGCCAGATTTCCATTATCGGTTTTTATCGTTTTATGCTGGATCTGAAGCTGATCGATACTTACATTCCGCTGATCATTCCTGCCATTGCGGCACCTACCGTTGTGTTCTTTATGAAGCAGTATATGGAAAGTACATTGTCCCTGGAAATGATTGAGGCAGCCAGAATCGACGGCTCCAAAGAGTGGCATACCTTTAACCGGATCATTCTGCCGATCATGAAACCGGCGGTTGCTACACAGGCAATCTTCCAGTTTATTGCACAGTGGAACAACCTGTTTACACCTACCATTCTTCTGACTACAGATTCCAAAAAGACGCTGCCTATGTTTGTGCAGCTTTTGAGCTCCAACCAGTTCCGTACAGATTACGGCGTGGTTTATGTGGGACTTTTTGTTACGATCATTCCCCTTGTTGTGGTTTACCTGGTGCTTTCCAAATATATTGTTGCAGGAGTGGCACTTGGCGGTGTGAAGGGATAATGAGAAAATTTCAGAAGCTTTTTACATGAGGAAGGGACGATTTGCAAACCAAATCGTCCCTTCCTCATAACATGTTAAAAATACAGTGGCAAAAAGAAAAATTTATGGTACAATAGGCGGGGCGGTCAGTGCAAGGAGTGTGAAAAAATCCGCACTGGCCAAATAAATGGAGGAGGTGCAGCGGTTTGGCAAACGGGTGCCAAGCAGCTGCGAAAAGGTGTTTTTATGGGATATCAGGAAACAATTACATTTATTCTGGAGATAATCGGAACTATTGCCTTTGCCGTGTCAGGGGCACTTGTGGGGCTGGAACAGAAGATGGATATTTTCGGGGTGACTGTGCTGGGGGTGATCACCGCTGTAGGCGGAGGTATGATCCGTGACGTAACTCTTGGAATCATTCCTCCGGGGGTCTTCCAGAAGCCGGTTTATGCAGCAGTGGCAGTTATTACTTCTGTTCTGGTATTTTTCCTTCTTTATTTCAAGCGAGAGCTGCTGAGGGGGAATGTGACCTATGACAGGGTAATGCTTGCAATGGATTCTGTGGGACTGGGGATTTTTACAGTAGTGGGCGTAAATACAGGAATTCGCCAGGGCTTTGCAGATAATACCTTTCTTCTGGTGTTTGTGGGAACCATCACCGGTGTAGGTGGAGGGCTGCTTCGTGACATGATGGCAGAGGTTCCGCCATATATTTTTGTAAAGCATATTTATGCCTGTGCTTCTATCGTAGGAGCTATTGTATGCGTTTACACCTATCGTTTTATGGGAGTGGTGGCAGCCTTGATTTTCGGCTCTGCCGCCGTAATCCTGGTGCGTTATCTGGCAGCTCATTACAGATGGAATTTGCCGAAGCTAAAGTAAAAGAAACCGTTAACTGAACAAAAAAGGAGTTTTTATGATACGAGCAGAGAATTTATCCTACTCTTTTCCGCATAAAGAGTTATATAACAAGATATCCTTCACCCTGGAGGATGATGTGCATTGTGCGTTTATTGGGACCAACGGGACTGGGAAAAGTACGCTGGTGAATATGATCCTTCATCCGGAAGATTACTTATATGATGGCAAGCTGATCATCGATGTTCCGGGGCGGATCGGGTATGTGAGCCAGTTCTACGCCATAGACGAAGAAAAAGAAGTAACCGTATTCGACTACCTCAGTGAAGAGTTTGTCCGTCTGCAAAATAAGATCAACCAGATCTGTGAGGACATGGGCACTACAGACCGCTTAGAAGAGCTGATGGAAGAGTATCAGACCACCCTGGATGAATTTAACGCCATCGACGGCGATTTCTACGAAAGCAACATTCGCAAGCAGCTGAAGGTTGCCGGGCTTGCAGGCTATGAGGACCAGCTTCTCTCCAGTCTTTCCGGCGGTGAATTCAAGCTGGTGCAGGCCATCCGCGAAATGATGATTAGCCCTAAATTCATCATCATGGACGAACCCGACGTGTTTCTGGATTTCCAGCACCTGAACGCCCTTCGGAACCTGATTAATTCCCACAAGGGCACCCTCCTTGTGATCACCCACAACCGCTACCTGCTCAACCACTGCTTCAACAAGATCCTCCATCTGGAAAACACGGAGATCCAGGAATTTGACGGCAATTATGTGGATTACAATTTTGCCCTTCTCCAGATGAAGATCGAGCAGCAGCAGCTGGCGGCAGCAGATATGGAAGAGATCGAGCGAAACCGCAAGATTGTGGAACGCCTCAGAAACAGTGCAACTGCCATAGACAGTGCAACCCGTGGAAGAAGCCTTCACGCCAGAGTTTCCCTTCTGGAACGTCTGGAAGCGCGCAAAACCAGGTCTCCCTTTGTGGACATCAAACAGCCGGACATCCAGCTTCACACCGAAGGTCCGCTGGAAGACCAGACCGTGCTGCATGCAGAAGACTACAGCGTAGCCTTTGACCGCCAGATTATGGAGCATGTATCCTTCTCCATTCAGGCAGGAGAGAAGGTAGCTATTGTAGGCCCCAACGGCACCGGAAAAACCACCCTTCTTCGTGATATCATCCGCGGGGAAAATCCTGCCATCCATTTAGGCGAGAATGTAAAAACAGCCTATCTTTCCCAGATGCACGGCGAAGTTTTCGATGAGAAAGCCACCGTCCTAAAGAACTTCGAGGATGCAGGCTTTGACACCGACGCCCAGGTCATCGGCTACCTAAAAACCTACGGCTTTGAGGAAGAACTGATCTACAGTCCGGTAGGAAACCTGTCCGGCGGCGAGAAAAATCTCCTTCAGCTTGCCAAGATTTCCAGAACAGATGCCAACCTTCTCCTTCTGGACGAGCCAACCAGCCATCTGGACACCTATTCCCAGCTTGCCCTTGAGGAGGCCATCGGGAAATACAACGGAACCGTACTCATGGTTTCCCATGATTTTTATACGGTAGCTAACTGTATGGATTACGTTCTCCTTACAGAGGACAAGGGTCTTCGCAAGGTCAGTATGCGCAAATTCCGCAAGATGATCTACGCAGATCATTTCGATAAGGATTATCTGGAATACGAGCAGAAGAAAAAGGAGCTGGAGAACCGCATTGCTTTTGCACTTCAGGCAGGGAAATATGAGGATGCCAAGAAGCTTTGCGATAATCTGGAGCAGCTTCTTTTGGACAACTGTGGAAAAAATAAATAAAGCAGGCTTTTGTCAAACGCAATAAGTCAATAAAAAAGAACCTTCGGATTTTGATTTCCGAAAGTTCTTTTTTTAATGGCTCAGGCCTCTGCGTCAGTATCCTGAAGGGCCAGGTATCCTTCCTCGCCGGTACGGATTTTGACAACATTTTCAATATCGTAAACGAATACTTTTCCATCACCGATCTGACCGGTATGAAGCACTCTCTTGGCTGTTTCGATTACCTTCTGTACCGGAACCAGACTGACAACAATTTCAATCTTGACCTTCGGAAGAAGATTCATATCCATTTCAACGCCACGATAGAAAGCAGGAGCACCTTTCTGTACGCCGCATCCGAGAACGTTTGTGATGGTAATACCGGTAACACCGATTTCATTCATGGCCTGCATAAACTCCTCAAGCTTGTTCTGACGGGTAATGATCACAACCTTTGTCAGTTTGTGAACGCCGTCCTTTGGAAGCTCCGGAACGAACTCAGCAGGAGCAGAAGGTCTGGCAACCGTAGTAAATTCTCTGGAAGTTCCCATAGGAGCCGGAACAGAACCAACTGCATCCCGGATTGCGAATCCATCGTAAGCACTTGCAAGACCATGCTCTTTTACATCAAGACCCTGGATCTCTTCTTCAGCAGATACACGAAGTCCCATAGTATGCTTGATTACCTGGAAAATAATGGTCATAGTTACTGCAACCCATGCGATTGTGATCAGCATGCCTGCAAGCTGTACACCAAAGCCGTGGAAACCGCCGCCAACCAAAAGACCCTTCCATTCTGTGCCGGCTCCGTCTGAGAAAAGACCAACTGCAAGGGTACCAAAAGCACCGTTTAAACCGTGAACACCAACTGCACCAACCGGGTCATCTACTTTGAGGACTTTATCAATAAATTCAATACCAAATACAACAACAAATCCAGCTGCAATACCGATGATTGCTGCAGATGTAGGAGATACGGTGTCGCAGCCTGCGGTGATTGCAACAAGACCTGCAAGAGAACCGTTCAGGGACATGGAAACATCCGGTTTTTTGTAGCGGACCCATGTGATCAGCATAACGGTTACAGTGGCAACTGCAGCAGCAAGGTTGGTAGTTACAAAGATTTTACCTGCACTGACAATTGCATCTCCTTCCATGGAAACTGTGGAGGCACCGTTAAAGCCGAACCAGCAGAACCAGAGGATAAATACGCCAAGTGCACCAACTGTCAGGTTATGACCCGGGATAGCTTTTGATTTTCCATCCTTTGAATATTTACCGATACGAGGTCCAAGGATAATTGCACCGATAAATGCGGCAACACCGCCTACCATATGAACTGCACAGGAACCGGCGAAATCGTGGAAGCCCATCTGGCTGATGAAGCCGCCGCCCCAGATCCAGTGACCGGAGATCGGGTAAACTACAAGGCTGATCATAAGACTGTATACACAGTAAGAAGAGAATTTTGTACGCTCAGCCATGGCACCGGAAACGATAGTAGCAGAGGTTGCACAGAAGACAGTCTGGAAAATCAAAAATGCCCAGAACGGAACACCGTCAGGAAGCATTGCGCTTCCGTAGTTTGCCTCTGTGGCAATGCCGCCGATTTTTCCGAAGAAGCCGTTTCCTGCTCCGAACATAATACCGAAACCAACCAGCCAGAATGCCGGGGTACCGATACAGAAGTCCATCAGGTTTTTCATGATAATGTTACCTGCGTTTTTCGCTCTGGTAAAACCAGTCTCCACCATTGCGAAGCCTGCCTGCATGAAGAAGACAAGCGCGGCGCCTACGAGCACCCAGATCGTGTTTACTGCTGAATAATCCATAATAATTTCCTCCCTCATCTTGTATCTGCCCCGATGAAACCGAAGAAGATACGGTTTTAAATATCAAAAAGACGCGAAAGAGAAAATTTCTGGTTTTCCTTTCGCGCCTTTACGATCAAAAATAAAGATATTCAATTGATGCATCTGCCAAAGGCGAGATGCAAATATGTAAAACAGGGGATATCCGTATCGTGTGATTAATGGATGAGGAAATCGATAATGAATTATGAAGTAGAGTTTCATAATAGATATCCCCTGGCTTTACCGTAAGATAATTCCGGATTACGAATTAAATATAGAACAATAGTTTTCCATAAGTAGGATATGGAAGCAGATCATCCGGAATAAGAGTTTCCGCCTCGTCGGCAGACTTTCTAAGTTCCTCCATGTCTTCAAGAACCTCAGTCTGATACAGTTTGGCATTCTCAAGCACATCCTCAGTCGCTTTTGCTTTGGCTGTATCTGCTTTCAGTTTCTCAAGTCCCTTTGTCATAGCATCGGAAAGCTCAGACAGCTTGGTAATAAGTGTTGTCTCGCTTTCGCAGGAAATACCAGGAACAACAGAAGCTTTCAGGCTTGCTGTGCTTGCAATTTCCTCCACATAAGACAGTACGGACGGAAGGAGATCCTTCTGAACCATCTCAACCATCGTGTTGGACTCGATGTTGATGGTCTTGGAGTAGTTCTCAAGCCAGATATCATAACGGGAATGAATCTCTTCGCTTGTGAAAATGCTGTG
>CAKRKL010000048.1 GCA_934358405.1 uncultured Blautia sp. | reverse complement strand
CAGCGAAGTACCGTAGACTATATAGGTGCAGTTCAGGGAATCCCTGTCTGCTTTGATGCAAAGGAATGCAGCGCCCAGACGTTTCCTCTGGCAAATATCCACCCACATCAGGTGAAATTTATGGAGGATTTTGAGAAACAGAACGGCGTGGCATTTTTTCTTATATTTTTCAGCCATTTGAATGAATTTTACTATCTGACCTTCCGTGAGCTGATGAGCTTCTGGAAAAGAATGGAAGAGGGGGGACGCAAAAGCTTCCGGCAGCAGGAGCTGACAGAGGAATTTTACCTGCCGAAAAAAGGCGGCATACTGGTTCCCTACCTGGAAGGATTAAAGCTGGATCTAAAGCAGCGATAGAGCTTGCCTGAAGCGTGTTCAGAACAGCTTGACATTTTCCCCTATTTCTACTATAATCATTAATAATTTCGTATTATCACGGTAGCGTGATAAAGTATTTTTAGAGAAACACTATGGAGGAAACAGTATATGCAGAGAATTTTTCATACGCCAGAGGGAGTGCGGGACATTTACAGTCAGGAATGCAGCAAAAAGCGCAGGCTACAGGAAAAGCTTCACCACGTATTCCATCAGTATGGCTTCGAAGATATCGAGACCCCTACCTTTGAATATTTTGAAGTATTCAGCAAGGAGGTAGGAACCATTCCCTCCAGGGAGTTATATAAATTTTTTGACAGGGAGGGCAATACTCTGGTGCTTCGGCCGGATTTCACACCGTCTGTATCCAGAGCCTGCGCTACTTATTTTAATCCGGAGAAGGATGTGGTAAGCCTTTGCTACACAGGCAATACCTTTATCAATAATTCCAGCTTCCGGGGAAGGCTTAAAGAAACCACACAGATGGGCGTAGAGCGCATGGGAGATGATTCACCGGAGGCTGATGCAGAGATTCTTGCCATGACTGTAGAGTGTCTTCTTGCTGCAGGACTTACGGAATTTCAGGTAAGTGTGGGACAGGTTGATTATTATAAGGCAATTTTTGCCCAGACAGGACTTCATCCTGATGAGGAAGAAGAGCTTCGGGAGCTGATCCAGCAGAAGAATTATTTCGGTGTGGAAGAGCTGGTAAAGAGCAAGAAGATGGATGCCTCTCTTGCAAAAGTTCTTTCCCAGCTTCCTAAGATGTTTGGCGGTGCAGAGATCCTTGAAAAGGCCAAAGCGCTTACAGACAATTCCCAGGCCCTTAAGGCAGTTGCCCGCTTGGAGGAAATCTACAATCTTCTTAAGATTTATGGATATGAGAAATATATTACCTTTGATTTTGCAATGCTCAGCAAATATCATTATTACACAGGAATTATTTTCCAGGCGTATACCTATGGTACAGGAGAGCCGCTGATCAAGGGAGGCCGTTATAACCAGCTGATGAAGCATTTCGGCAAGCCGGCAGCCTCTATTGGATTCGCTATTGTAGTAGATAACCTTCTTATGGCACTTTCCAGGCAGAAGCTTGAAGCCAGTGAGCCGGAAGATGTGGTGGTGATCACCTACAGCAAGGAGAACCGAATCCAGGCGATCAAACAAGCCATAGAGCTTCGTGCCCAGGGCAAAAACGTAGCCCTTCGCCCGGAGAAAGTTACGAAAGTATGCGAGGTGGAATTATGAGATATCTGACTTTTGCCCTTACTAAGGGAAGGCTTGCAGAAAAGACTCTTGCCCTGCTTGAAAAAACAGGCATTACCTGCGAGGAAATGAAGGACAAGGATTCACGTAAGCTTATATTTGTAAATGAAGAACTAAAGGTGCGTTTTTTCCTTGCAAAGGGACCGGATGTACCTACTTATGTGGAATATGGCGCAGCTGACATTGGAATTGTAGGAAAGGACACTATCCTGGAGGAAGGGCGCAAGCTCTATGAGGTCATGGATCTTGGCTTTGGCAACTGCCGCATGTGTGTGTGCGGACCGGAAAGTGCAAGGCCTCTTCTTGAATCCAATCAGCTGATCCGGGTAGCTACCAAATATCCAAACATTGCCAAGGATTATTTCTATAATAAAAAGCATCAGACAGTTGAGATCATTAAGTTAAATGGCTCTATTGAGCTTGCACCTATTGTAGGGCTTTCCGAAGTGATCGTGGACATTGTGGAAACCGGCAGTACCCTTCGGGAAAACGGTCTGAAGGTTCTTGATGAGGTTTGCCCTCTTTCTGCCAGAATGGTAGTAAACCAGGTCAGCATGAAAATGGAAAATGAACGTATCAGCAAGCTGATCGAGGATCTGAAAAAAGTAATTTGATGAGGTAACTGTCAGCAGCTTTACAGTTACAGGGAGGATTATAAAAATGCGTACAGTAAGATTAACAAAGGAATCCACAAAGGATATTCTGGAAAATCTGTTAAAAAGAAGTCCGAATAACTATGGAAAATTTGAAACAGCGGTGGCAGATATTCTTGCAAATGTCAAGGCCAAGGGAGACGAAGCCCTTTTTTCCTATACGAAAGAATTTGATAAGGTAGAAATCAGTGCAGACACCATTCGTGTAACTGAAAAGGAAATTCAGGAAGCTTATGAAGCGGTAGATGCTTCTTTGCTGGAAGTGATCCGCAAGGCTCTTGTGAATATCCGCAGCTACCATGAAAAGCAGCGTCAGAACAGCTGGTTCACCAGCAGTCCAAATGGCACCATGCTTGGCCAGAAGGTAACGACTCTGAACCGTGTAGGCGTTTATGTGCCGGGTGGTAAGGCAGTCTATCCTTCCTCTGTTCTTATGAACATTGTTCCTGCCAAGGTTGCAGGAGTTCCCCATATCATTATGACTACACCTCCGGGTAAAGACGGCCGGGTAAATCCATCCACACTGGTTGCAGCAAGAGAAGCAGGTGCTGATGAAATTTACAAAGTAGGCGGAGCACAGGCAATCGGAGCACTTGCCTACGGTACTGCAAGCGTTCCGAAGGTGGACAAGATCGTAGGTCCGGGAAACATTTTTGTGGCACTGGCAAAGAAGGCTGTTTACGGTCACGTTAGCATTGATTCTATTGCAGGGCCAAGTGAGATCCTGGTTCTTGCAGATGAAACAGCCAACGCACACTATGTTGCAGCTGATCTTCTTTCCCAGGCAGAGCATGATGAAATGGCTTCCGCAATTCTTATTACCACCAGTGCACAGCTGGCAAAAGACGTAGAAAAAGAAATTGAAGGCTATCTGAAGGTGCTTTCCAGAAGAGAGATCATAGAGAAATCCCTGGAGAATTTTGGCTACATCCTTCTTGCAGAGAATATGGACGAGGCCATTGATGCTGCAAATGAGATTGCATCCGAGCATATGGAAATCGTGACAAAGGACGCCTTTGAGGTAATGATGAAGGTGCGAAACGCAGGTGCTATTTTTATTGGTGAGTATAGCTCCGAGCCTCTTGGCGATTATTTTGCGGGACCGAATCACGTACTTCCAACCAACGGAACTGCCAAATTTTTCTCCGCCCTTTCTGTAGATGATTTTGTTAAAAAATCCAGTATTGTATATTATTCAAGATCTGCATTACAGGAAATCCATAAAGACATCATCCAATTTGCCACCTCTGAGCAGCTGACTGCACATGCAAATTCCATTGCAGTCCGTTTCGAAAAGGATGACAAAAAGGAGGAAGCATGAACAGAGAGGCTACAGTAACCAGAAATACAAAGGAAACTCAGATTTCCCTTGCACTTGCTCTTGACGGAACCGGCAAAAGCAGCCTTAACACAGGAGTAGGCTTTTTTGACCATATGCTGGATGGCTTTGCCCGCCATGGACTGTTTGATCTGGATGTAAAGGTGAAGGGAGATCTTCAGGTTGACGATCATCACACCATCGAGGACACCGGTATTGTTCTTGGCACTGCCATCAAAGAAGCCGTAGGAGACAAGAAAGGAATCCGGCGCTATGGAAGCTGCATCCTTCCAATGGATGAATGTCTGGTGCTTTGTGCAGTAGATCTTGGAGGCCGCCCTTATCTTTCCTTTGATGGAGCATTCACAAGTGAAAAAATAGGAGATATGTCTGCTGAAATGGTAAAGGAATTTTTCTATGCCATTTCCTACACTGCATCCATGAATCTTCATATTAAGGTGCTTACCCCGGGAAACAATCACCATATGGCAGAAGCCATGTTTAAAAGCTTCGCAAAAGCGCTGGATATGGCGGTGGCATTTGACCCCCGTATTACAGATGTTCTGTCTACAAAGGGAAGCTTATAGGAGTGTCTTGTATGGAACAAAAAGAATTAAAAAGCAAACTTTCCTGGTCAGAGTTTAAATTAAACAGTGATGGCATGGTTCCCGTAATTGTCCAGGATTACAAAACCAATGAAGTCCTTATGCTTGCCTATATGAATGAGGAGGCATATCTTACCACCCTGAAGCTTGGAAAAATGACCTACTGGAGCCGCAGCCGCAATGAGCTTTGGACCAAGGGGCTTACCTCAGGACATGTTCAGTATGTGAAATCATTGACTATTGACTGTGATAATGATACAATCTTGGCAAAAGTGGAGCAGGTAGGTGCTGCGTGTCACACTGGTAACAGGACATGTTTTTTTACCTCGCTGCTCTGAAAAAGTAAGCCAAAGGTAAAAATATCATATGACTAAACAAATGAAAAACACCCTGATCAAGGTTCTGATCTTTGTTGTACTTCTTGCAGGCGCTTATTGTCTGTGGTGCCATTTTCTCACAGATCATGTAATCTGGAAAAAGCTTAAAGTAAATGGTATCCCCATCCAGGGAATGACCCAGGATGAGGCTATTCAGGCTATTACGGAGGATTTCCGGAAAAATTATGAGGATAAGCAGATGACGGTCACTTTGAACGGACAGGAATTTAAGGTATCTGTTTATCCAGCGCTGAATATGGATGTGAAAGCAGTAGTGGCAAGTGCCTATTCTCTTGGACACGGCTCCTGGATCACCCATGGTACAGACCGCATCCAGCTTATGAACAGTAAGTCCCGGGAGGAAATGACGCTTCTGCCAACTATCCGCAATCAGGATGACCTGGATCAGGTTCTGGCGGATGCCGGAATCCAGAATGGCTCCACCACAATTCAGACCTCCTGTGAGCTGACAGATACCAGCCTTGTGATCACCAAAGGAATCACAGGAATCGGCCCGGATATGGACGCCCTCAAAAAGGAAATAATAAGTGCCGTTTCCGATGGAGATTATGAAGCTGTGATCCCGTGTCCAACTATGGAGACTCCGCCGGAGGCTGTTGACATGGAGGCTTATTATGAGCAGGTACATACAGAAGCAGCCGACGCTTCCCTTGGGGAAAATAATGAGATTATCCCAGCTGTTACCGGTATTTCCTTTGATGTGGAAGCAGCACAGAACCGTCTTGATCGTGCAAGAGAGGGGCTTGTGATCAACATTCCCCTTGAAATCACGCTGCCAGCGGTTTCCACAGAGCAAATTGAAGCGCTGCCTTATCTGAACCTTCTCGGAACCTACACCACCTATGGAGGCGGTACCAGTAACCGGATCACCAATCTGAAGCTGGCTGTCACTGCCTGTGATGGCGTGGAGCTGCAACCTGGAGTGACCTTTTCGTATAACGAAACCTTAGGTCCAAGAACAGAAGAGCGGGGCTATAAGGAGGCTACGGTTATTGTAGGCGGAGAGCATGCCCAGGATATCGGCGGAGGAATCTGTCAGGTATCTACCACACTGTTTATGGCATGTCTGCAGGCAGATCTTTCCATTGTAGAGCGTCATAATCATGCGGCACGTATTGATTATGTGGACGATGGCCTGGATGCGGCAGTTGTCTACGGAAGCCAGGATTTTTGCTTCAAGAACAATACTTCTTATCCGATCAGGCTTTCTGCAGTTTATAATGATGAAGAGGAATCTGTGACCGTATCCATTTACGGTACAAAGGAAAACAACAACAAAGTGGAAATCACAACCGAGCATTCTGACCCCAATACCTGCAAAACATACCGCAGCGTATATGATGAAGAGGGAAACCTGCTTCGCACGGAAGAAGTGGGTTACAGTCAGTACAAGCAGTAGCTCTGTGAATAACTGTGGAAACAGTTTCCAACCTATTGATTTCGACAAAGCAGTCTGCTATAATGAGATGAATTGAATAAATCCGTTTTCAGTGCCTTTACATAGGGAATCAGGTGCAAATCCTGAGCGATCCGGTCACTGTACACAGGGAATGGAATCTGGTTATGCCATTGGCAGTAATTGCTGAGAAGGTCAGGTTCCGTGATGATCTGAAGCCAGGAAACCTGCTGAATTCGTAAATGAAAGCTTCCGAGGAAAGCACTTCATTCTCATGAATAGTATATTCCAATTGCGTAATATATCAGATTTCTTGTGCCTGTTCCCCCAGGGGAGCGGGCATTTTTTATTTATTCATAAATTCAAACATAAAAGAATCGAGGGAAAGTAATGAAAAGAAATTCAAAACGTTTTCTGGCATTGTTTCTTTCTGTAGCAATGACTATTTCTCCTGCAGTGCTTACACAGGCAGAAGATAAGGAAGCAGGTGTACAGCTCACCTTAACTCCGGCAGCAGAAGAAGCTTCAAGGACTGATGGGGAAGATGCCAAAGAAGAGGATCACACCACACAGTCGAATGAAGCTGTAAAAGAAGAGGATACCACCAAAGCTGATGAAGCTGCAAAAAAAGAGGATGCCGCCAAAACTGATGAAGCTGCAAAAGAAGAGGATACCACCAAAACTGATGAAGCTGCAAAAGAAGAGGATGCCACACAGGCTGATGAAGCTGTAAAGGAAGAAACCTCCTCACAGCCTGAAGATAGTAAGGAAGAGGTTGCAGTTACACAGGCTCCGGCGACAGAAGCTGCTGCAGGCAATGAAGTCGAAGCATACACACAGGTGGATGATCTGAAGGAAGATGGTTCTAATATGACCATTGATAAGGCAGATGATACTGCCTACAAAATGTTTCTTATCGCAAGCTCTTCTGCTGAATTAAAGGGAGATAAGATCAAAGTAACACTGACCTCCTCCGGAAAAAACTATAACAAGCTTTACATTGGCCATAAAGAAGATGCCACATCTGAAATGGATGCAAATGCAATCCAGGGAGTGGAAACAGAAACTGGATATACCTTTGTTTTTGAGGTTCCGGCAAGTGAGCAGGCACAGACCATTTATCTGGTTCCGCACTCTACCAAAAAGAACTCCTGGTACATCACTCAGGATCTGAAGCTGAATGTTCCGGGCATGAAAGCCCCGGCTCCAACCCAGGCTCCGGAGGCCACAGAAGCTCCGGCACCAACCCAGACTCCGGAAGCAACAGAAGCTCCACAGCCAACACTGACTCCGGAACCAACACAGTCACCGGACTCCTCAGTTAATGAGATTAAGGATGCCGGTATTAAGCTGGTAAAAGAAGACGGAAATGAATTTGCCATGTTCGTTATCACCGGTTCTACTGTAAAATTAAACGGTGACAAATATACAGTTACCCTTTCCACAGCGAAACAGAACTATGATATGATCTATTTTGGCAGTGCAAGTGACGACAACAAAGAAGAGCAGGCAATCCGTGGTGCTGAGAATGAAGCCGGAGGCTATACATATACCTTTGAGATTCCGGCAAGCAAGGAAACACAGACAGTTTCTGTAGTTCCGCACTCCAAAAAAAGTCAGAACTGGTATAGCAAGGGAATTCTTTCCATTACAATCCCGGCAGTTCCCGGATACGGTGAGCAGCCAGAGGTAACTCCGGTACCAACACAGACTCCGCAGCCAAGCGAAGCTCCGAATCCAAGTGAGACTCCAGATCCTACAGAAGCTCCAACTCCAAGCGAAACTCCGGCTCCGACAGAAGCTCCGCAGCCAAGTGAAGCTCCGAGTCCAAGCGAGACTCCGCAGCCAAGCGAAACCCCTGTTCCAACAGCTGCACCGGAGCCAACTAAGGTTCCATCCGGTGTATGTGAGAACGGAATCTATAATGTGGATGTAACTTCCAGCTCCTCCATGTTCCGAGTAGTAGGCTGTACCCTTACCTCCAAAAACGGAAAAATGACAGCAGTTCTTACCTTAAGCGGCACAGGCTATGATTACCTCTTTGCAGGAACCGGTGAGCAGGCAGCAAAAGCAGATTCCTCCAAATGGATTCCATATACTGTAAATGCTGATGGTAAATATACTTATGAAATTCCGGTGGAATCTCTTGATCAGGGACTTTCAATTGCTGCATTTTCTCACAAAAGACAGACCTGGTATGACAGAACCCTGACCTTTGAGTCAGCTACCTTAAATAAGATCGGTGATATCAAGGATGACACTCAGAAACCAGACACAACTCCGGCACCGACTGCGACACCATCCGTTGAACTGACAGGTACTCCTACACCAACTCCAACAGCAGCTGTTACTGCTACACCAACACCAAATCCGGAACCGGATAAGGAGTCCAAATATGACTCTGATCTTAGCGGAGGAACCTCCTCTGTAAACAGCTCCACCACACTGGCAGACGGAACCTACACACCAGACAGCTTCTCCTGGTCAGGCGGTACCGGTAAGGTAAGTATTTCCTGTAATAAGATTACTGTAACCGGCGGAAAAGCCTATGCAACAATTGTATTCAGCAGTGAATATTACGGATATGTAAAGGCAAACGGCAACACCTATTACGGATCCTGCGGAGGCGGTACCTCCACCTTTACTATTCCGATTGCATTAAACCAGAACAATACCATCATCGGTATGACCACCAGAATGTCTCAGGCCCATGAGATTACTTACACCATTTATGCTGCATTAAAGGGTGCAAGCGATCCGAAAAAAACAGACAAGGAAAATCCGGCAGATGAGAACAGTATGCTTTCCACAGGAAACAAGAAGCTGGATGAAAGTGCACCGGAGATTACAGGCCTTGAGTACAAGGATGAAACCAAGCTTGAGCATGCAAAATACTTTAAACTGTATAACTATGCAAAAGGCATCACCCTGTTTGAGGTTGACATGACCGCAGACACTGCAAGAAAACCGGAAACTGCAGATTCTAAGGAAGTTGCAGCGGCAGAAGATAAAGATGCATCTGCTTCTGAGAAGCTTTACACAGGCAATGTTGTCAAATACCTGATCGTGCCGGAAGGTGCAGTGATCCCTGCAGGTCTTGATAAAGACGTAATCCTGATCCAAAAACCGGTTGAAAGCGTTTACGTTGCATCTGAGGGCGCCCTTAACCTCCTGGATGAGCTTGGTCTTACTGACAAGATCACCAGCCTTGGCCTGGAAAAAGACGAGGTAACCTCTGACAGCCTCACTGCAGCATTAGAGGATGGCTCTGTATCCTTTGCAGGCAAATACGATGACACCGATTATAAAGAGCTTGTTAAGAGCCAGTGCAATCTTGCCATCCTTCCATCCGATATTCTTCCGGCAGAAGAAACCGAAACAGAAGAAAAGCTGGAAGCACTGAAGGATATGGCAGCAAAGTATGCAACCCTGAAGATTCCGTTTATTATTGACCGCTCTGCAGACGAAGAGGATGAGGATGCAAAAGCAGAATGGACAAAAGCATACCAGGCAATTTTCACTGAAACAGACGAAGAGGCATAAGCCACAGGAGAAAACTATGTATGATAAAAAGCTGAAATACCGGATTCTTGGCATTTTTGCAGCAGCTGTGATGACTTTTACAGCAGTAGCTCCTGTATGGGCAGAAGAAAATACGGAAGTATCTGAAACGGATGCTTCCGTGGACACTTCCTCTGATCATACAGCACCAGACCTTCCGGGACTTACTTACCAGTCCACCATGGAGCTGTCCTTTGCAGAATGCTTTGATGTGTATTACTATAATGATGGCTATAAGCTTCTGGATGTCCATGATAATGCACAGTACCTTGTAGTACCGGAAGGAATGGAGGCACCGGATGGCCTGGATGACAGTATTCAGGTACTTTATCAGCCACTGGATACGATCTACATGGCAGCTACTTCCCCAATGGCATTGTTTGATGCCATCGGTGCGGTAGGTTCCATCAAATTATCCGGACTGGACGCTTCCGGCTGGTATATCCAGTCCGCAGCAGATGCCATTAATTCCGGCGACATGACCTTCGCAGGCAAATATGATGAACCGGATTATGAGCTTCTGGTAGGAGAGGATTGTGATCTTGCAATTGAATCTACTATGATCCTCCATGCGCCAAAGGTGCAGGAAATGATCGAAACTCTTGGGATTCCTGTACTTATTGACCGCTCCAGCTATGAGAGTCAGCCTCTTGGACGTACTGAGTGGATTAAGCTTTATGGTGCATTGATGAATAAGGAAGAGGAGGCAGATGCCTTCTTTGACAGCCAGGCACAGATCATTGAGAAATTAAAGGATTTCAAAAACACAGAGAAAACCGTTGCATTTTTCTATATCAACACCAGCGGTGCACCAGTTGTACGTAATCCGAAGGATTACATTTCCAGTATGATCGATATTGCAGGCGGTCGAAATGCGTTTTCTGACCTTCAGGACGATAGCGGCAAAACCTCCGTATCCATTACAATGGAAGAGTTTTACAACACTGCCGTTGATGCAGATTATCTTATTTACAATTCCAGCATTGATGCCTCTGTGAAAAGCCTTGACGATCTTCTTGCCAAGGACAGTCTTCTGGCAGATTTCAAGGCAGTAAAAGATGGCAATGTATGGATCACAGATAATTCCATGTATCAGCACACGGATACCATCGGCGAGCTGATCAATGATTTCAATCTGATGTTCACAGGCGGCAGCGAGGAGGATATGACCTTCCTGCATAGATTAAACTGATTTCTAAGCGGACTTCTTTAAAGTAGTCCGCTTTCCCTTAATAAAACACAAATGGAGTAAACCTAAAATGAGTAAACAACCTGATGGAACCAGCTTCCATATGGAAAATTTCAAAAGAAGATCCCGCTACGCCCTGGTGTTTATTCTTTTGATCCTGGCATTTTGCGTGATCACCGTGCTGAATATCAATACCGGTAATGTCCATATTTCCCTGTCAGAAATCGCAGACATTCTTTTGAAAAAAGTGACAGATACAAAAGAATACAGCATTATCTGGAAGATCCGTCTGCCCCGAATCCTGATGGCAGCAATTTTGGGCGGCGCTTTATCCTTATCCGGTTTTTTGCTGCAGACCTTTTTCGAAAATCCAATTGCCGGACCATTTGTACTTGGTATTTCCTCCGGTGCAAAAATGGTAGTAGCTCTTACCATGATCTATTATCTTGGAAGAGCAGCAAGTGTTACTTCTTATACCCTGATCATTGCAGCCTTTATCGGTTCTTTGATTTCAATTGGATTTATCCTTTTGATTTCAAAAAGGATCAAGCATATGGCTACCCTTCTGGTTGCCGGAATTATGATCGGCTATATTTGCTCTGCAGTGACAGACTTTGTAGTTACCTTTGCAGATGATTCTGATATTGTCAATCTTCACGGCTGGTCTCAGGGAAGCTTTTCCGGTATGAGCTGGAGCAACGTATATATTTCCTTTGTGGTGATCGGAATTACCTTGCTTCTGACCTTCCTTCTGTCAAAGCCCATAGGTGCTTATCAGCTTGGAGAGGCATATGCCCAGAGCATGGGAGTAAATATCCGCTTCTTCCGTGTTGCCCTGATCCTGCTTTCCAGCATTTTGTCTGCAACTGTAACTGCTTTTGCCGGACCGATTTCCTTTGTTGGAATCGCAGTTCCCTTCCTGATGAAAAGAAGCTTTAACACATCAAGACCACTTATTATTATCCCGGGAACCTTTCTTGGAGGAGCTGTTTTCTGTATGATGTGTGACCTGATCGCCAGAATGGCATTTGCGCCGCTGGAGCTGAATATCAGTACTGTCACCTCCATATTTGGTGCACCGGTAGTTATTTTTATGATGCTGCGTAAAAAGAGAGGAAACTAAAGATGGAAAATTACTATTTTAAAATGGACCATCTGTCCGTAGGATACAACAAAAAAGCACTGATCCACGATATCTGTATTGGCATCAAAAAAGGAGAAATTGTGACCCTGATCGGACCAAATGGCTCCGGTAAATCTACAATTTTAAAAAGTATCACCCGTCAGCTGCAGATTATTGGCGGAAAGGTTTACTTTGACGACCAGAATCTCACCTCCTTTTCTTTTAGGGATCTTTCCACCCGTATGGCGGTGGTTCTCACAGAGCGTATGAAGCCGGAGCTGATGACCTGCCATGATATTGTGGCAACAGGACGCTATCCTTATACAGGACGGCTTGGTCTTCTTACAAGAGAGGATGAGGAAAAGGTAGAAGAGGCCATGCGTGCAGTACATGCCCAGGAGCTTGGAGGCCGTGATTTTAACAATATCAGTGACGGACAGCGGCAGCGTGTTCTGCTTGCCCGTGCCATCTGCCAGGAGCCGGATATTATTATCCTGGATGAGCCAACCTCCTTCCTTGATATCAAGCATAAGCTGGATCTGCTTTCCATTCTCCGGGATATGGCAAAAATGAAGCATATTACAGTAATCATGTCTCTTCATGAAATCGATCTGGCACAGAAGATTGCGGATAAGATCATTTGCGTAAAAGGAGATACCATTTCCCATTTCGGAAGGCCGGAGGATATTTTTGAGGAAAATATGATCCGGGATTTGTATGACATTAACAATGGCTTTTTTGATCCTCTGTTTGGAAGTATTGAGCTTCCAAAGCCGGAGGGAGAGGCGAAAACATTTGTGATCTGCGGAAACGGAACGGGTATTCCTGTGTTCCGGCAGCTGCAGAAGGAGCATACGCCGTTTGTTGCGGGAATTCTTTATACCAATGATGTAGACTACCGTCTGGCACGACTTCTGGCGGCAGATGTAATAACAGAAAAGCCTTTTATGGATATCTCCGAAGAGACCTTTCAAAAAGCTCTCCATGCGATGGAGCAGTGCGAGAGAATTATTTGCACGGATGTGCCTGTGGGCAGCTGTAATATGCGGCTGGGGCAGTTGATTGAGGCGGCAGAAAAGAGCGGAAGGGTGTTTGGAGGCTGAGGCGGAACTTAGTGAAGCAATCGTTTGCAGGACGTGAGTTCGCAATGTATATTCATCGCAGGTCGTCGCAACACTTCGCCGAGCTAACTGTCAACTGCGACTAAACATCTCAGGAGAGCCTTCGATGTTAAGTCTTCGTAGACAGTGGATCTCGTCTCCGTTAAGAGCGCTCCTGAAATGACCTGCTCACGAATATACATTGCAAACTCACTGGTTACTGGTAAGGAGAATGTGCTAAAACGATACTTCTTCACTGGCACTGAGAGGGAATTCAGACCGATACTTATTGACAGCCGATGCACAGCCTCTGGGCATCTGTTACTCCTAGAGCGTGTTTGAAAAAGGCTTTCTGCAAGATGTGCGTCACAATTTGTGGGAGATTTTGTCCGGAT
>CAKRKL010000047.1 GCA_934358405.1 uncultured Blautia sp. | reverse complement strand
TGGTATCGCAACAAAGGAAAAGACTATACCATCACCTCCTCCACTGCTTATGACCACAAATGGATCCGTGGAAGAAATATTTTTAATACCATTGACCGCATAGTAGATGAACTGTTTGAAAACTATCTTTCCAGGCCAAATGTACGTCAGCCCATTCTTACACAATACTGTGACGGAGAACGGGTGCAATGCCGTGACCGGGGATGGATGACCCAGTGGGGAAGTAAGCGCCTTGGAGATCAGGGATATTCCCCTATTGAGATTCTGCGCTATTTTTATGGAAGTGACATGTATATCAATGTTGCGGAGGAGATTTCCGGCATCCCTTCCTCCTGGCCGGGTTACGACTTGGATATAGGTGCATCAGGAAGTAAGGTTGTACAGCTCCAGGAGCAGTTAAATGCCATCAGTCAGGCATACCCCGCACTTCCAAAAGTAAATCCGGATGGCATATATGGCTCTCAGACTAAGGCTTGCGTGCGAAAATTCCAGAACATTTTCGGGCTGCCGGAAACCGGAATCGTAGACTATCCCACCTGGTACAAGGTTCAGGAAATCTACGTAGGTGTCACCCGAATCGCCGAGCTTCAGTAAAAAGCCTGCGCACAACGCAGCGCTGCCGCTTACGCCAAGATTTCTCTTTTGCGAAGCGGCAGCCTGTAATACAGTTTTTTATCTTGGCCATCTCTCTTCCTTGGGCAGAAGCGGGGAGTAGTCATTTTGTCCACCTTTTTCCTGATACCAGTATGCTACACTGGAAACATCATCCTGTCTCTCAAACAGGCCGTTATGGCACATACCAATCTGCTGTATGGTCACGCGGATATCTTCCTCAAAATAAACCGGATCCGGAATATGGAAGCGATACATGCCTCGCATAGGAGGACAGTCATCGTTGTAATAGGGGTGGTAAGTCAGTTCATCCTGTTTTGAATAATAAGGATAACCTAAAAATGGTGTAGAATAAGTCTGCTCCACTGTTCTGCCATCCTCCTGCTTGGCAAAGCTCCAGGAACCACCTACATAATCCTCTGTTCCGGTTCCGCAGATTGTTGGAAATTCCTCATCTCCGTCCAGATAAAATTTCACTTCGCCTTCGCCCCACCAATATCTCTCCAGGGTCTGCAGAGCAAGGTAAGTTCCCACATAAATTCCTCTTCCATGGACGCCATCCAAAATGGTATAATCTTTCTTTTTTTCAGTTACAGACTCCCGGTTCCATTTTGCATGGAAATACAGAACCGGATCCGGAAGACTGTCGTACAGACAGTAGTCAATCTGATAGAAAAATGCCGGAATAGGATTTTTGTGTTCATTTATCAGTTCAATTTTCGCCCTTTTGGTAAATGGCATGGAAAAATAGCTATTCATTCCTCTTGCAGGGACTACAGCAATGGGGTATGAATTTACAGTGCATTCTTTTCCAAACCCACAACAGAAGAAATCTCCCAGAGGCACTTCCACAGACGGGTGCTCCTCATCATCCCAGGTCATCCGCAAAACCAGATCACGGAGCACAAAGCAGTCTCCTTCTGAGGTTTTGGCATCTACTGTAATCCAGATATGGTTGATCACGCCGCAGCCTTTAATATCACCAAGAACTGTAGTACTCCCCGGCAGCAGATTCAAAAGGCAGGGACTTCCCTTCCTTCCTATGCCAAGGTTGCTGGCCGCTGTTCCTCCCTTGCCTTTTTCCCCTGTAGGGTTCTCCGCATTAATGGCCCTTGAACGTCCGAATTTGCCATAAGGCAAAATATCATGCATAAAATTCATAATTAACAGCACCTCCTGAATTTTTCTATATTTTGCCACAGGTGTTCTGCCAATTCAAGAGATTCCTGTTATTTTTTTCCAAAGTTTCCCTGGCTCTGAATACTTCAGCCTTCTGCCAGCTCCCGCATCAGCGCAGATACTGTAGTGATTTCCCGAATCCGGCCTGTATTAGAGCCGCAGAAAATCAGACCATTCTCCACATCCCCATTCACAGCCTGAATCAAGGCATTTGTAATACAATAGGGAACCTGCCCGGGATTACACTTTTCCAGGCAGTGATAACATTTTTTCACAGGAATACGGCCGGCTTCCACAGTCTCCACAAAATGATTTCTCACAGCTCTTCCCGGCATTCCTACAGGACTTTGTACAATCTGGATATCCTCTTCCCTTGCATCAATGTATGCCTGCTTGTACCGCTCATCTGCATCGCACTCTTCGGTCGCCACAAACCGGCTTGCAATCTGCACACCATCTGCTCCAAGCGACAGAACATGATCAATGTCACTTCGGTCAAAAATCCCACCTGCTACAACCACAGGAATTTCCCTGGAAAACTTTTCCTCATACTCTCTTTTACAGGAAATAATATCCCGGATTTCCTGATCAAAATCCAGCTCTGCCCTATGGTCCAGCTGCTCCCTGGAAAAACCCAGATGTCCCCCAGCCTCCGGTCCTTCAATGACGATCAGATCTGCCGTGCGGTTATAACGGTGTGCCCACATTTTCAGGATCAGCTGTGCTGCACGTTTAGATGAGACAATTGGTGCAATCTTTGTTCTGCAGGTTTCCGGCACCAGTTCCGGCAGGTTTACAGGAAGTCCTGCGCCGCTGATAATAAGATCTGCACCGGCTGCTACAGCCTCATGTACATGCTCTTTGTAATGCTTCAATGCTGCCATAATATTAACACCAATCAGTCCCCGTCCCTTTGCAATCTCGCGGGCTTTTAAAATATGCCTGCGGATTGCGCGAAGATTACAGGCTGCCGGATCTTTTTCAAAGCCTTCCTCATCATATCCAATCTGTGCTGTAGAGATAACCCCTACACCTCCTTCGGCCGCTACAGCCCCAGCCAGAGAGCTTCTGCTGACTCCGACTCCCATTCCTCCCTGAATAATGGGAAGCTCTGCAATTTTATCTCCGATTTTAAGGCATTTCAGACTGCTCTTATACTCTCTATCCACAATAAAACCCTCCATAGTATTTAGTTTAGTATTTAGTTTGATTATAAAACTATTTTATTATAAAGGGTTATCTATATTCTGTCAAGCTCCCATCAAAAAACAAAAAACAAGGAGCTGTGCAAACGTAAAGGTTTGCATCAGCTCCTGGTGGTAAATGCATCTTTATTTTCAGAATATTTTCAGAATGTCATTGTACATGACCACAACCATCAATACCATCAATACCATCAGCCCCGCAAAATGAATCATGCCTTCCACCTGACGGTTTACAGGCTTTCTCCGCACTGCCTCGATAATAAGAAATACCAGACGTCCTCCGTCCAGAGCCGGTAACGGAAGAAGGTTCATAACACCAAGATTTGCAGATAACAACGCAGCCATGTACAGCATATTCATCCAGACAGCCAGCGTTCCTTCACTTTTGCTCTCTTCATAAGTGCTTCCAATGGCATCCACAACGCCTACCGGGCCACTTAGATCCTTCATTCCAAGTCCGCCGGTAAAAAGCTCCTTCAGACTGACTAAAGTAGAACGAATCAGGTATTTCACTTCCAAAGCACCATACTTCAGCACATCAAATCCCTCTGCCTTTGTATAGGCAAGATTATAAGAAAACTTCAGAACTGCGGTACGATACTCCCTGGGGGTTACATCTGCGGTATATTCCAGACCATCTCTTTCATAAGTGATTGTCACAGTTTCTCCGGTAAGAGGATGTTCTGCAAGATAATCTGCATAATCCTCTGCATTGTCCAATCGTGTACCATTGATAGAGGTAATTACATCTCCAGGCTCCACACCTGTTTCAGAAAGGCCCATTCCCGGAATTAAAGACTCCACTTCAAGGGAATCTGTATTCTTCCTGTTAAAGCCAAGAAGATAGCGCACCTGCACATCTGGTTTAAAAGACAGATTTATATCCTTGCCATCACGTTCAACTGTCATCTGAACAGTTTCATCCTCCTGCACACTGTTCAGATACATATAAAGATACAGATCTCTCGCAAGATCCACATGATAGCCCTGATATTCTTTAATAATGTCTCCCTCCTGAAGACCGGCCGCTTCCACTGTGGAACCCTTTTCCACCTGGGTGACCTCTGCGGGATCATAGCCCACTAAGGAAACAATAATCACAGTAGCCACAAATGCCAGAATAAAATTAAACACAGGACCCGCTGCAACTGTGGCAATTCTTCCCCACACAGAAGCTCCGTTAAAGGTTCCCGGCGCCTCATCCTCCATATCTTCTCCCATCATGGCACAGGACCCGCCAATAGGAAAAAGCTTTAAGGAATATCTTGTTCCGTTCTTCACAGTACTAAGAAGTCTTGGTCCCATTCCAAGAGAAAACTCTGTTACCACGATTTTATTTTTCTTTGCCAGAAGGAAATGTCCCAGCTCATGAAAAAGAATGATCGCACTGAAAATCAAAATTGCCAGAATAATTTTCAATCTACCACCTGCTTTCGATCCATTTATAAGTTTCCATCTCAACTGCCAGTATTTCGTCCAGGTCAGGATTTTCGATTACTCTGTGTCTTTCCATAGACTGTCCGATAATCTCGTAAATATCCAGAAAGCCGATTTTTTCCTGTAAAAACTTCTTAACCGCCAGCTCGTTGGCTGCGTTAAATACAGTTGGCATGCTGCCTCCTGCTCTGGCTGCATCCATTGCCATAGGAAGACCAAGAAATGTGTCCATATCCGGTTCCTCGAAGGTAATTTCTTTTAATTTTGAAAAATCAAGCCTCTCTCCATCCAGATATCTGCGCTCCGGATAATAAAGAGCATACTGGATAGGAAGACGCATATCCGGGGTTCCAAGCTGCGCCATCACCGCACCATCCTTAAACTCTACCATGGAATGGATAATACTCTTTGGCTGGACAACTACCTGGATGTGATCCAGATCTACATCAAACAGCCACCTGGCTTCCATAACCTCCAGGCCTTTGTTCACCAAAGTAGCAGAATCTACAGTAATCTTCTGGCCCATTACCCAGTTCGGGTGTTTCAGGGTATCTGCAAGAGTTACATTCTTAAGCTCTTCTCTTTTCTTTCCACGGAAAGGACCGCCGGATGCAGTAATCAGAAGCTTTTCTACCTGCTGCCTTTTCTCACCGTGAAGAGCCTGGAAAACAGCACTGTGCTCACTGTCTACAGGAAGGATCTTAACACCATATTCCTTTGCCATAGGCATGATCAGATGTCCTGCCGTTACAAGAGTTTCTTTATTTGCAAGGGCAATATCCTTACCAGCCCTGATTCCCTCCATAGTAGGACGGATTCCGATCATTCCCACAACAGCCGTAACCAGAATATCCGTTTCCGGCATACATGCAAGCTCCAGAAGCCCATCCATTCCTCCTACAATCTTTACATCCATATCCTGAAGGCGTACAGCCAGATCCTTTGCCGCATTTTCATCCCATACCGCAATCAGTCTTGGATGAAACTCTCTGGCCTGCTCTTCCAGCATTTTTACATTTCTCCCGGCGCTGATTCCCAGCACTTCAATATCACCATTAGCTCTTACCACATCCAGTGTCTGGGTGCCGATAGATCCTGTAGAGCCCAAAATTGCAATTTTCTTCATGTAAATATCCTTTCAAATGTTGTTGGGGACAAAGAGCATTTCCCCTCTGATAGCTTCAGATTTATACAGATCAAATTCCCAGAACCAGCTTTGCCAGAAAATAAATAGCTGGTGCTGTGAAAATCACACTGTCGAAACGATCAAGGATTCCACCATGTCCCGGGATCAGTTTTCCATAATCTTTGATTCCCTGATTTCTTTTAATTGCAGAAGCAGCCAGATCTCCTACCATAGAGATCAGTGCACCAACCGCACAGATCAATGCATATTCTGCCATAGGTCCCTTGGTCGCTGCTGCATAGATCACTCCCAGAAGTGCAGCTCCTGCAACACCGCCGATTCCGCCTTCCACAGATTTCTTCGGGCTTAAAACAGGTGCCATTTTGTGTTTGCCGATCAGCATTCCCACACAATATGCACAGGTATCGCATCCCCAGGAGCAAAGGAAAATCAGCCATACCAGAAATTTACCATCCAAAAGGTTTCTGGTAAGATAAATAAAAGAAAGCATTACAGCAAGGTATACAACCCCAAAGAATGCAGGCATTACCTGTTCTGCATGAAAGCGGGGATACGTAAATACATACACAAACATAAAGAGCATGAACGCAATAATAACGCCCATCATTCCAAAGCGCTCAAAATTTACTGCCATCAGCACATAATAGATTATTGCGCCTGCATACCCTGTAATTTCCAGCATATTAAACTGATCTGTGCGGATCTTCATAGCCTTATACAATTCCTGCATTCCAATGAGAGAAATGCCAAGCAGTGTGAAGAACAGCACATAACCTCCGCTGATAATGGTGAGAAGCGCTACCGCAACCAGCACGATTCCGCTTAAAAGACGAGTCTTAAACATCTTATTCCTCCTTCACTCCGCCGTATCTTCTGTCTCTTTGATTATATTTCTCAATAGCCTGTATTAATTCTGGTTTGTGGAAATCCGGCCACGCCACATCTGTAAAGTAAAATTCCGTATATGCAAGCTGCCACATAAGGAAATTAGAAAGCCTCTGTTCTCCGCTGGTACGTATCAGAAGATCCGGATCCGGCACACCTGCAGTATCCAGATAACTGCTGATTCGTTCCTCCGTTACAGCTTCCGGAGAAATCTTTCCATCAGCTACATCCTGAGCCATCCTTCTCATACCTCTTGTGATCTCATCACGGCTTCCGTAATTCATGGCAATCTGGAAATACAGCTCGTCATAATCCTTGGAAAACTCCTCCAGCTTGCGGATGCTCTCCTGGATATCCGGGGCAAAGGCAGAAACATCACCGATAATCTTAATTTTCATTTTATTGTCCTTGGATATCTTAATACACTTTTTCAGATAGCTGCGAAACAGCTTCATAAGACCATCAACCTCTTCCTTGGAACGCTTCCAGTTCTCTGTGGAAAAGGCGTAAACTGTAAGATATTTTACCCCCAGATCCTTAATATCATAGCAAATCTGCTCCAGATTTGCACAGCCCTTAATATGTCCATATCCGCGCGGCATTCCCTTTGCTTTTGCCCAGCGTCCGTTACCATCCAGAATAATGGCAATATGATTGGGTACGTTCATAGCTTCCTCCTTGTTTTTTCTTTATAAGGCAGAAGAGAGCCCTTTTCCAGAGCTCTCTTTATGCTGTTTCCCTGTAAAAAACAGGGCAGACAGCAGACATATCCACTTATACAGTCATAATCTCTTTTCCCTTAAGTTCAACTGCTGCATCTACGTCCTTGATGTATTTGTCTGTAAGCTTCTGAACCTTTTCTTCCAGTTCTTTGATCTCATCCTCAGATACATCCTCTTCTTTTTTCAGCTTCTTGTATGCATCGTTGGCATCACGGCGGATATTGCGGACTGCAACCTTGGCAGCCTCACCTTTCTTCTTAATATCCTTAACAAGCTCTTTACGACGCTCTTCTGTAAGCTCCGGGAAAATAAGGCGAATTACTTTACCGTCATTATTTGGATTCAGTCCAATATCAGATGTAAGAATTGCCTTCTCGATTCCTTTGATCAGACTGGATTCCCATGGCTGGATCTGGATCATACGAGCTTCCGGGACAGTAATATTGGCAACCTGCTGAAGGGGTGTGGGGCTTCCGTAATAGTCTACGGTCAGCTTATCCAGAATGTGCGGATTCGCACGTCCTGCACGAATTGTAGCCAATTCACTCTCAAGGCTTACCAGTGTTTTTTTCATTTTCTCTTCATACTTCTGAATTCTTTCATCCATATAATTAATCTCCCTCTAAATAATTTACTATAAAAATTTCGGACGGCAGCCGACTTTTTATACAGTCACCTTAGTTCCTGTAAATTTGCCGTGTACAGTATTAATAATGCTGTCTTCCTCATCAAGGGCAAATACCAGCATAGGCATCTTCTGTTCCAGACACATAATAGATGCTGTCAGGTCCATTGCTGCAAGCTTCTTATCAACAACCTCCTGAATGGAAATCTCATCATATTTCACAGCATTCGGATTCACCTTCGGATCACTGTCATAGATTCCGTCAACTGCCTTGGCAAGAAGAATTGCATCTGCTTCGATTTCAACAGCACGAAGAACTGTAGCTGTATCTGTAGAAAAATAAGGATGTCCTGTTCCACCTGCGAAAAATACCAGCTTGCCCTGTGCGAAGCTCTCCTCTACGCTGTCCTTGGAATACAGCTTGGTAAATGCACCGCATGCAAACGGAGTATAAATCTCAGTCTGCATTCCTGTGTATCTGCAAAGGTCTGATACATAAATACAGTTCATAATGGTAGCAAGCATTCCAATCTGGTCTGCCTTATTGCGATCGATTGTTTCACTGGTGCGTCCTCTCCAGAAGTTTCCTCCGCCGATCACAATACCGATCTGTACACCCTCATCAGAAATTGCTTTGATCTGCTTTGCCACTGCAAGAACAGTTGCCTCGTCAAATCCTGTCTTCTTAGGGCCTGCAAGAGCCTCTCCGCTTAGTTTTAATAATACTCTTTTCATTTCCATTCTTTTGTCCTGCCTTATTTTATATTAATTATTACCAGACACCTGCAACGACTTCGTTACCAGCTTCGTCAACTGTAGTAGAAACTGTAAAGGTGTCATAATAATGATATCCTGTTTCTCCTGTCTCCGGCTCGTTCTCATAATCGCTTCCGTTAGCTTCCCCAAGAGCTGCAGTCAGATTGCCAAGAGGCTGACCGATAAATGCCTTCGCTGCATCAGCAGTAGCTCCGCTGTTATTTGGGTTGTCCGGAACCGGTGTTGCGGTGGGATCTGCCGGACTGTCCGGTGTCGGAGTTGCAGTTGGAGCCGCCGGCTGCACAGTCGGGGTTGCCGTTGGATCAGGATTTTTATCCTCATCTTCCTGATCGCTGTCACTGCTATCGCTGCCATCCAGTCCCAGACGTTTCTTCACCTCATTAAGTGTAGAGGTCTCCTTCTTACTATTTGCAGTAAGGTAAGTTGCATACGGAATAGAATCCTCTCCGCTTCCATCCAGCTTCAGCGTAATCTGTGTGATCACCGTAAGAGGAAGCTTACGGAAATAGCAGTCTGTCAGGCTGTCGTCTGCATACACAATGCGGATATCAAAGCTTGTCACTGTCTTTCCTGAAGCGTCCTTCACGTTCTTATCGTAGTAATAAAGTGCCTTGTCATCGTCTTTCAGGGTAAATAATCCCTTGATCAGCTCATCTCCCCAGTCATCATCGTCATCTGTAGTTGGACGCACATAAATACCTGCAATATCAGAGCCTGTTTCATTAACAATAATCAGCTTGGATGCTGTAGTAGTCTTATCACCGATCACATTCTTAATATCGCTGTCATCTGACTTCTGCATATCAACCAGTGTGCCTTTATCATTGCCTGCTGTATCTGTATTCTCAGCAGGGGTTACAGTTGCCTGTGCTTCCTGCTTGGGTTCTTCGGTTTTCTTCTTACCGCATCCGACTGCTGTTATTGCAGTTATCAGAATCGCTGCAAGAATTAAGTAACGTTTTTTCATAATATATTCCTCCCACAAAACGGAACCAAATCTCCACTTTTTGTTCTTCATTATTATTACAGAGTATGGCAGACTTGTCAACCGAGCGTGGAATGATTTCATACAATTTTTAGACTTTTCATGATTTACAGCACATTTATGAAAACACTTCAAAGCCTTGTATTACCTGCTTGATTCGGTTAAAATCCGGCACTTCTTCTTTCTTTACGCATTTTCCTGCGAAGAAGAGCTGCCTCCTGTCGTCCCTTCTCTGCCTCTGTACGAATAAGAAGTCCCGGAATTTCTGTCGGTCTTTCCTGTTTATCCACTGCCACCATCACAGAAAACGCACGGTTCACAAGATAACGCATTCCATCAAACCGCTCTACATAGGAATCAATTTCCACCTCCATGGATGTAGTTCCCACTTGCGTCACATAACCGATCATAACAAGAATCTCGCCCTCATAAACAGGCTCCTTAAATTGCAGGTTATCCACAGCAGCAGTCGTTACACGGTAGGTGCCGCAGTGTCGCATTGCAACCACACCGGACACCTCATCCACCCACTGCATCAGCATTCCTCCAAACAGACGGCCTCCTGCATTCAGATGCTGGTGCATGATCAGATGCACCTGCTCCGTACGGGAATCATCCACCGTTTTCATCACACGTTTTTTCTCTTCCATACCTGACCTCTTCTAATAAAGATTTTTCACTTTAAAATCACGCTCAGCTTCTCTTCTCTGATCCTTCTTGGCGATGTCCTGGCGTTTGTCATAAAGCTTCTTACCTCTTGCCATACCGATTTCAACCTTTACCAGGCTGTCCTTGAAATAGACCTTGATCGGCACAAGGGTCAGTCCTTTTTCCTTCAGCTTTGCTTCCATTTTGTTAATTTCGCTGCGATGAAGCAGAAGCTTGCGAATGCGCAGGGGATCCTTGTTAAAAATATTTCCTTTTTCATATGGACTAATATTCATTCCGTAAATATAAACCTCTCCATTCTGGATTCGCACAAAGGATTCCTTTACGCTGCATTTTCCCATGCGAAGGGACTTTACTTCCGTTCCCGCAAGGGCGATTCCCGCCTCATAGGTATCCTCAATGAAATAATCGTGAAAGGCCTTTTTATTATTTGCAATCAGTTTGATTCCTGGTTTCTTTGCCATATGTTCCTCCCTGTATGGATTGTCACCTGTAGGTGACACTAATCATAATACTATTTACCAGTCATGCTGCTCTGCCAGAACAAAATCTACTGTCTTAAGCATTGTATCTGCCTCTGCCACACGCACGCGCACCTTCTGTCCCAGGGCAAAGACCTTTCCGGTCACATCTCCCCGCAGCTCATAGGCGTCCTGATCAAAGGTATAGTAATCATCTCTCAGCGTATTTACGTGTACCAGTCCCTCTACGGTATTTGGAAGCTCCACATAAAAGCCCCATCCGGTAACGCCGGAAATGATTCCCTCAAATTCTTCTCCAATATGATAGGACATATACTCTGCCTTTTTCAGCTTATCGGATTCTCTTTCCGCCTCATCTGCACGGCGCTCGCATACACTTGACTGTCTTGCCACATCCTCAAGGATTTCCTTATAGTGCTCTGTCTTTCCTTCCCTTTCCAGACGTCCCCGCAGCTTATCCTTAATGATTCTGTGGATCTGAAGATCCGGATAGCGACGAATGGGGGAGGTAAAATGGCAGTAATATTTGGCTGCCAGCCCAAAATGGCCACTGCACTCAGTGGTATACTTGGCCTGCTTCATGGTACGAAGGGTCAAGCGGCTGATCTGTGGTTCATTTGGAAGTCCCTCAATTCCCTCCAGGATCGTCTGAATCTCCTTTGGAGTAATCTCCTGTCCCATTTTCTGCACCGGAACACCCTGATTGTGAAGCAGAGTAAGAAGGCTTTCCACCTTCTCCGGATCCGGGTTCTCATGGGTACGATATACAAATGGCATATCATCCCTGCAGCACTCCTCTGCCACAGTCTCATTTGCCATCAGCATAAAATCTTCAATAATTCTGGTTGCCACATTTGCCTCGTAAGGCTTAATATCAATGGCACGGCCTGCTGCATTGAGAATGATCTTGCTCTCCGGGAAGTCAAAATCAATGGAGCCTCTGTGATGACGGTTTCCACGCAAAATCCCGGAAAGCTCCTTCATCAGGAAAAACATGGGAACCAGATCCGCATACCGTTTCTTTGCTTCCTCGTCTGTATCCTCCAGAATATTTTTTACATCTGTATAGTTCATCCGTTCATCCACACAGATTACGGTTTCTGCAATTTTATGGGAAATCATATTGCCTTTTTCATTAATGTCCATCAGGCAGCTTAATGTAAGTCTGTCCTGTCCCTTATTCAGTGAACAGATTCCATTGGAAAGCCGTTCAGGAAGCATGGGAATAACACGGTCTGCCAGATAAACACTTGTTCCGCGCTTTAATGCTTCGCGGTCGAGGGCACTTCCTCCCTGAACATAATTACTTACATCTGCAATATGAACGCCAAGGTGATAAATGCCATCCTCTTTGGTAAGGGTAACTGCATCATCCAGATCCTTGGCATCCTCTCCGTCAATGGTAACCGTCTGAAGATGGCGAAGATCAAGTCTTCCGTCCCGGTCTGCATCCAGCACATGATCCGGCACACGGTTCGCCTGACGGATTACCTTCTCCGGAAATTCATTTGGGATTCCAAAGCTTTTTACAATGGCAAGGATGTCTGTTCCAGGTGCACGGCAGCTGCCAAGGTTCTCTTTGATCCTGCCTTCCGGATTGCGGTTCTTGCTTCCGTAGTTTGTGATTTCCACTACTACCTTGTCTCCATCCTTGATTCCGTTGGAATCCTTACGAGGGATAAATACATCCTTGGAAAATTTGGGATTGTCACTGATTACAAAGCCAAAATCCCGGCTGTTCTCGTAGGTTCCCACAATCTCTGTCATGCCGCGCTCCAGAATCTTCACTACGATTCCTTCCCTGCGCTTACCTTCCTTCGGTTCTTTTGTGATTATAACACGAACCTTGTCCTGATGCATAGCTGTTCCGGTGCAATCCTCTGGAATAAATACATCATTTTCTTCCCCCTCTGCTTCCACAAAGCCAAAGCCCTTGGGATGGCCAATGAAGGTTCCCTCAACTGATGGATAATCTGCATATTCATTTTCCAGGCGGGAAAGACGGATTCCCGGATTCTCCTCCTCATAACGTCTGCCGGAGCGTCTGTCATCACGCTTACTGCGCCCATGGTCATTACGGGAAGGCTTGTCTTTTCCCTTCTTTCTTCCGGTCACCTTAAAATAACGCCCCCTAGAATCAAGGTTCGCCTTACCCTCTGCTACCAGCTCATCCAATACACGGTACAGATCCTTCTTATCCTCCTTTGAAAGGCGGAGAAGACCGGCAAGCTCGCGAAAACGCATTGGCTGGTACACAGGATCTCCCAAAAGCTCCATCATAAATTTCTTTCGTTTATCAAATTCTCTGTTTTTACTCATTTATCTCCTTTTCTATGTCAGACACACGTGCAATAAGGATATGTCGCCTGTCGGCGACATTACTATGAAAGTCAGTTACTCCGCACCTACGGTGCTCCCGTAACTGCCGACCGTATTCGTAATCCGGGCTATCGCCCTACTTATTCATACGGTCTAGCCCGTCCGATATCCATGAATTCGCTCATGCAAGCATGGCTCATTCATGGCTGCCGTCCGGGACTTTCATAGTAAAAAACACTCTTGTGATCAGATCAACAAGAGTGTTTCCCGGTTCATTCTTAGAAATTCAAATTTAATACAATTGCCAGTACAAAGAACATAACTCCCATAACTGTAGTCGCCTTTACAAGTCCGCCCTCCATGGAACGTCCCTTGTTCTTACCCCAGTATGTGTCTGCTGCTCCGGCGATAGCGCCAAGTCCCTGGGACTTGCCTTCCTGCATCAGAACTACTACGGTAAGGGCAATACAATCTATAACAAAAA
>CAKRKL010000046.1 GCA_934358405.1 uncultured Blautia sp. | reverse complement strand
ATAAGGTGGTATTTAGCTGCTGCTCCAGACAGTTCATGGCCCGGGTGATATTGGGCTGGCTGTTATTTAAAGCCTGGGCTGCTTTTGTAAAGTTGTGGTACTTTGCTACATAATAGAAAATTTTGTAATACTCGAAATTTACATCCATAATAGGTTTCCTTTTTTTACCATGTACTTTGTTCCCTTATTCACTGTCTATGCAGTCTGCTTTTATAAACAAAGTCAGGCAGTAATCGGAATCTTCCGTGTTTGGGCTGTCCTGGCATACCAGCAGGTCAGGTGTCTGGGAAATAAAATCCAGTGCACGAACACTGTGTTCATTATAATAACAAAGTGTGCTGTCGATTATCTCATAGTCGAACACTTCCTGGTCTTCAACAGATATAACCTTATCTTCGGAAAGGAACAGGTCAGATTCCACATTCAGAACATAGCCCTTGTCCGAAGCTTCTCCGTCTAAAAAGAAAATGCCTATACAGGTATCATCTTCGTAAGCATAGTAAAGAATGGTATCCTCAGATTTAAGAACCGAAAAGCTGGTGATCTCACCTGTATCTGCTTCTGTCTCAATGGTTCCATCCGGATGAATGCACAAATCTTTATTTTCCTCACGTTGAGTCATGATTACATGGCAGTCTCCATTGGAATCAAAGCTTGCTTCGTATGAGAATTCTGCTTCTGCAAGCAGCCAATGGCCTTTTAGGTCGCTGCCTGTAAGCGTTATGTCATTCCCGGCGAAAAGAGTTGCAGGAGTAAAGCAGATTGTAAGGATTGCAGCTGCTGGTATCAAAACTTTTTTTAACATGGAAAAACCTCCTGTAGCTGATATATTAGCCTTATAATGATAAAGCTATTATATCAGCTGCAGGAGGGAAAGAAAAGAGTATTGTAAAGAGACTTCTACTGTATATACAGCAAAAGTCTCTTTGGTCATACAAAAGTCTGATTACTTTCCATGACATATAGGTTCTTGATTTTCTCAGCTATTTGTTGCAGCTTCTGCGCCCGGTTTCCAAAAATCCTTACAGCCAGATCCTGGGTGGTAAGGCGCGTGACTCCGCCATCGGCTTCAGAATCCTCTTCCAGGATCTGCCAGATCTTTTCCTGGAGCTCCAGGCCCGGTTTTGATAAAAAAAGGTTGGCCATATGTGTATAGCCTTCATACATTCCCATTCCTTCCATGGGCATTTCATCAGGCTCATAACGGGTATTATCACGATAGATCAGTTTATCTCCCCGGTAAATCAGCACTTTTGAGGAAAATCTGCGATACAGAAATCGTTCCTCATGTGCGTTTCGGCCGCAGGAAATAATTTCCAGCAAAAACAGTCGTGAGGTTTCATCCTCCAGATGAATAGTCATTTGGCTGTCAAAAGCTGACTGTGCAAAGGGAATCACAGGCTGTGGGTAATAACAGAGGATGGCATTTTTATCTACCTTTACCTCAATGGTACGGCTTGCAGAGCCTTCCTCCATTTTGTGGATTTTTTCAAATGACTGGGACAACACCTCCAGATCGGCACCTTCTTTTACATGATAGAAAAATTCCTGAGAGTCTCCTGCCATGATTCCGGCAGATGCGCACAGCGGCATAATTTGAATTCCGCCGTTTTCTTTTTCAAAAGGTGTCATGATCTTATAGGGAGCTGTAAAGGACAGATCCTCCAGAATGGTTCTTCCCTCTTTTTGAGCTGCAGCCGCACGGATACGGGATATTTTTCCGAACTTATTTTCCATAGGCGTAATCCTTACATTCCTTCCAGAAGGACATTCTTTTTGATCCATTCTACTACTTTATCTACATTTTCATCGCCACGGATGTTAGTGAACTGGAATGGTCTGTCACCACGCATTTTTTTTGAGTCTCTTTCCATGACCTCAAGGCTTGCACCTACGTAAGGGGCAAGATCGATTTTGTTGATGACCAGAAGATCAGAACGTGTGATTCCAGGACCTCCTTTACGTGGGATTTTATCGCCCTCTGCTACATCAATAACAAAAATAGTTGCATCTACAAGCTCCGGACTAAATGTTGCAGACAGGTTATCTCCACCGCTTTCAATAAAAAGAAGTTCAATGTCCGGGAACCGTTCCATCATTTCATCTACTGCTTCCAGATTCATGGAAGCGTCCTCGCGGATGGCTGTGTGAGGGCAGCCGCCGGTCTCCACACCGATGATACGTTCAACAGGAAGAACACTGTTTTTTGCCAGAAACTGGGCATCTTCTTTCGTGTAAATATCATTTGTGATAACACCAATGCTGTAATCTGATGCCATTTTTCTTGACAAAGCTTCAATCAGCGCTGTTTTTCCGGAACCGACCGGTCCCGCTACTCCGATTTTTACATATGACATATAGAGTTCCTCTTTTCTTCTGATTTTTTACATACGATATAGCGAAAATTTATGACATATACAATCTTGAATACAGCTTTTCATGCTGGATTCCTCTGATGTCAAAGCCAGGGGCAGATAAGCACAGATCCTCTTTTGTCCGGTTCATTACATCTTTTAAAATTTCCTCAAATTCCTCATAGCAGCTGCTTAACAGCTGCTGTCCGGCCGTCTGGCTAAGAGGGATTGTTTTCACACAATTGGTCACAATGGCAGAGGTCTGTGCGTAGAGATAATGAGCCAGTGCCTCTTCCAGGGAAAGCTGCATCTCTTCACAAAAGACTCCGTAGATACAGCAGTGATTCACTGCTTTTCCTTTTCGTGCATCCAGATATTCTCTGAAAATTCCTCTTTCACTGATTGACAGACCAAGCTTTTCAATGGTCTTGGCAAAGCGGGAACCCATTTTTCTGGCAGCTTCCCTTTGCTCCATTGGAATTCTTGAGGCTTCCAGAAGATCTTCCAGATACAAAAGCTCCGTTAAATCCTTTTTTTCGGCCGCTTCATAGGCAAGTCTGGCAGCCAGAAGCTCTGTATAGCCCAGATTCCATTTGATTTTGTGCATGATATATTCCCTGGCAGTGCTTTCATCATGGACGATTCCCCTTTGAATATATGTTTCAAGTCCCTGGGAGTGGGAATACCCTCCGATAGGGAATAACGCATCGTTTACCTGCAAAAGATAAAATTGTTTTATGGACATGGAGAACCTCCGTAGTTCGTTTTTTAATGATGATGATTATGAATGCTGGCAGAAATTCTTTTGTCAAAATCAAGCTTTAACAGTTCCTTTTCTGCCTGGACTCCATGAATTTTCTGCAGCATAACCAGCATTGGCTCATTGTAAATGGTTATAAAAGTATCATGATCTCCCCAGAAAAGCGGTGCGTGTCGATTGCCGATTTCATAGCAGACCTTGGCACACATTTTTTCATGTCCCGGAGTCAAGGATACACGAATTACTTCGCAGGGTGGTGTATTTACCACAACAAGCCTGCTGTCATCTGCGTAGATCACATCGTCCTGGTACAGACCTCTGGAAAGAATGGAGTCATCCATACGGATTCCGATTTCAGTCCCTTTGTCTGTTGTTTTTTTATGTATTTTTTTGAAAGCCTCATGCCATTCAATATCTACATATTCTACTGTTTTGCCGGTAGTATCGAAGTCGCAAAGCTTTCCCAAAACCTGTTCACACAGCATGAACATTGCCCTCCTATTATTTGATATGGGTTCATTTTCTGTAATTACCAGATCTGAAGCAGCATCATAACTCCGGGAATCCATGCAGTTACAACACCTTCAAACACCTGAAGATAGGGAACAAATTTTCCAAGCTTTTTGCCGCAGATATCTTCAACAAAAGCGGTTCCCCAGAGAATTGCCCACAGATACCAGATACCTGCCCAGCGAAGGTCCGGTGTGATTCCAAGTGCAGTACTTCCTGTAAATCCCTCAATGGTACCGAAAATCAATGCATTGACAGCTACAAAGGTAGAAAACCATGCAAATGGGATCGGGCTTGCCTTCAGGAATTTACTTAAGGCTACAAAAAGATAGGTAAAGCAGAACAGCAGTCCCGTTCCGGCAGCATAATAGTTGCCCTGAACCAGATTGACAAAGTTGATAAACAGGGAAAGACCGCCTGTAAAAATGTTCATGATCGCAGTGGATTTTCCATCAACATGATATAACGTACACATACCATTATTGATCAGTACGATTCCTACAAATAAAAGACAAACTCCTAACATAATAATTCTCCTCTCCGATTGAATGCCACATATAAGAGACTGAAAAAGGGTCTCTTATATGTAACAAAATGATACCGTTATATCTGCTTAGAACAGGCTGTAAAGCTGTGTAAGCGGAAGCCTTTTGGCTGGCTTGGAAGTGATTTCTTCTCCGTCAACGGTAACCTTATATGTTTCCGGGTCAACGGTAAGCTCAGGTGTCCGGTCATTAAATACCATGTCTTTTTTGCTGATATTTCTGCAGCCTTTTACCGGTACGATTGTCTTTTCAAGACCATATTTTTCTTTTACATTTTCATCCATGGCAGCCTGGGATACAAAGGTAAGGCAGGCTTCATTTTTTGCCTTTCCATGTGCTGCAAACATTGGCTGGTAAAGCACAGGCTGAGTAGTCGGAATAGATGCATTTGCATCTCCCATTTTGGATGCTATGATCATGCCACCCTTAATGATGATATCCGGTTTTGCACCAAAGAATGCCGGGTTCCAGAGAACAAGATCTGCGAATTTTCCCTTTTCCACAGAGCCTACATACTGGGAAATACCATGTGTGATTGCTGGGTTGATCGTATATTTGGAGATGTAACGCTTTACACGGAAGTTATCATTTTCATGACCAGCATCCTCCGGAAGTGCCCCTCTTTCCTCTTTCATTTTGCTTGCTGTCTGCCAGGTACGGGTGATAACCTCTCCTACACGTCCCATAGCCTGGGAGTCAGAGCTCATCATACTGAAGATACCCATGTCATGAAGAACATCCTCCGCAGCAATGGTTTCCGGACGAATTCTGGAATCTGCAAATGCAACATCTTCCGGAATTCTCTTATCAAGATGGTGGCAAACCATCAGCATATCAAGATGCTCATCCAGGGTGTTTACTGTATATGGCATTGTGGGATTGGTGGAGGATGGAAGTACATTTGGAGCTGCTGCAGCGCGAATGATATCCGGAGCGTGACCGCCGCCTGCACCCTCTGTATGGTATGTATGGATGGTTCTGCCGCCGATAGCTGCAAGGGTATCCTCTACACATCCGCCCTCATTTAAGGTATCTGTATGAATAGCCACCTGTACGTCATATTCATCCGCTACATTCAGGCAGTGATTGATAACTGCAGGTGTTGCACCCCAGTCTTCATGAATTTTCAGGCCCATAGCTCCGGCTTTGACCTGCTCGATTAATGGAGCTTCATCTGAGCAGTTGCCCTTTCCCAGAAAACCAAGGTTCATTGGATATTCTTCTGCTGCTTTTAACATCATTTTCATATTCCAGGGACCAGGTGTACAGGTAGTGGCATTTGTGCCATCTGCAGGACCTGTACCACCACCGATCATGGTAGTTACTCCGCTGTAAAGGGCACAGTCAATCTGCTGAGGACTGATGAAATGAATATGGGTATCAATTCCGCCTGCAGTTACGATCATTCCCTCTCCTGCCAGTGCCTCTGTAGAGGCTCCGACTGTCATTCCAGGGGTTACGCCGTCCATAATATCCGGGTTTCCTGCTTTTCCGATTCCTGCGATCTTACCATTTTTGATACCAATATCTGCTTTGATGATTCCTGTGGAATCCACGATCAGTGCATTGGTGATCACAAGGTCAAGGTCACCGTCCCTGCTGCAGGTTTTTACAGACTGTCCCATACCGTCACGGATGGTTTTTCCTCCACCAAATTTCACCTCATCGCCATAAGTTGTATAATCCTTTTCTACTTCGATCACAAGACTTGTATCTGCCAGACGTACCTTATCTCCTGTAGTCGGACCATACATTGCAGCATATTTGCTTCCGGAAATTTTTGTACTCATGATTGTCCCTCCTTACAGAAATCCTTTTAATTTTGCAGCTTCTACAGATGCTGCTTTTGTATCCTCAGTTGCCTGCGCACAGGTAAGATCATTCAGTCCGAATACTCTTTTTCTGCCGCCCATTTCTGTAAGCTGAATTTCTTTTTCTTCTCCAGGCTCAAATCTTACAGAGGTGCCGGAGGGAATATCCAAATGATATCCATAGGTCTTTTCTCTATCAAATGAAAGGCATTTATTTACTTCAAAAAAGTGAAAATGTGAACCAACCTGAACCGGTCTGTCGCCTTTGTTTGCAACTGTCACAGTTACAGTTTTTTTGCCTTCGTTAAGAATAATCTCACGGTCTGCGGCCATAATTTCACCGATTTTCATGATTATTTCCTCCTTACTGAATTGGATTGTGTACGGTTACAAGCTTAGTTCCATCTGGGAAAGTTGCTTCTACCTGTACCTCACCGATCATGTCAGAAACACCGTCCATCACATCATCCTTGGTGAGAATTTTAGTTCCAAGCTGCATTAGCTCTACTACTGTTTTTCCGTCTCTTGCAAGCTCAAGAAGTTCAGAACTGATATACGCAAGTGCTTCCACGTAATTCAGCTTCAGCCCTCTTTCCTTTCTTTCTTTGGCAAGATTACCTGCCATATGAAGCATTAATTTTTCCTGTTCTTTAGGATTCAGCCTCATAATATTCCTCCTCTCGAATTGTGTGGATTAATCAATGATTTTTGCACAAAAAAAGCAGACAAAGGGGATTCTTCTCAGACCCCATTGTCTGCTTTTCGCACAAAAATCATATTCGGTATTATAACCTGCATTGTTTTTATAGTCAAGAAAAAACTATGTTATTTTACTTCAACAAGCTCGATTCTGAAGTTCAGTTCTTTTCCTGCCATTTCATGATTGGCATCAAAGGTAATGGTCTTCTCGTCCTTCGCTGTTACCTTAACCGGGAAAGGCTGTCCAAACTGATTAGATAAGTATACCTGCTGTCCTGCAGTAAGATCCTCAGAACCTGGAAGCTGTGCGATTTCAACAGTAAAGATCGCATCCGGGTTAGCCAGCCCATATGCTTCCTCCGGCATCAGATGAACATCTACTACCTGACCTACCTCCATATTTGCAACTGCTGCGTCGAAGCCCTTGATCATCTGTCCGGCTCCGCAAATGAATTCCAGCGGTTCCCCGCGGTCATAGGAGGAATCAAACTGAGTTCCGTCGTTAAAGGTTCCTCTGTAATGAGTGCGGCAGGTCTTTCCAACATTCGGTCCGGTGATCACAGGCTTAGAGCCGCATCCGCCGCATCTGCCGCCACAGGAGCCGCCCTCTTCGTGGCTTCCGCAGGAATGACCTTCCTCGTGACCTCCACAGGAATGGCCCTCCTCATGGTGATGGTGATTACAGTTGGCACCTGTTGATACAAGCTCACCACGAAGGTAAGCCTCTACAGCCTGATCTGCATCGCCATTTGCTCCGGAGCATACTTCCACGCCAGCCTCTTTAAGAGCAGTCTGTGCTCCGCCGCCAAGACCGCCGCAGATCAGCACATCAATGCCCTGCTCGCCAAGAAGTCCTGCAAGAGCCCCATGACCTAATCCATTGGAGCTGATCACTTCGCTGGAAATGATCTTGTTATCCTCTACCTCATATACCTTAAAAAACTCTGTTTTTCCAAAATGCTGGAAAATATTTCCATTGTCGTATGTTGCTGCAATTTTCATATGTACAATCCTCCATTAATCATATGAGTTATAGTATAACGTGATAAGTGGATAAAAGCAAGAGGTGTTCTTTTAAGATCTAGAGCGTGTTCGACATTTAAGAGCTAAAGCGTGTTTGAGAATTTTTTTAATAAAATAATGAAAAAATCTTTTCTGTTGTTTCATAACGTGCTATACTTACTTTCGAATTGAATGATATGCAAAATAGGATTTTATGCGTTAAGTGTTCGGCGAATGGGGAGTTGTCGCTGAAACGAAAAGCACGTCTTACGGTATATTATCCGCACCCGTTGCAAGCACTATAAGAGGATATCTCATATTGTGTCAGAGAGTGTTTGGAAATTACGCCCAAACACTCTTTAGGGAATGTTTTCGACATACATTCTATCACAATTGGAGATATCCTTTTTTTGCTATTAAAAGGATAATCTCCACAGCTAAATACAAAGGAGGTTATTTTAATGGTTGACAAACAAAAGGTAGAACAGGCGATCCGTCTGCTTCTGGAGGGAATTGGCGAGGATATTACACGAGAGGGGCTGATTGATACTCCGGACAGAATCGCACGTATGTGTGAGGAAATCTATGGCGGTCTTGACCAGGAGGCTGACAAGCATTTGTTAAAACAGTTTCCGGTAGAAAACAATGAGATCGTATTAGAAAAAGACATTACTTTTTATTCTATGTGTGAGCATCATCTTATGCCTTTCTATGGGAAGGCACATCTTGCCTATATTCCGGATGGAAAAGTTACCGGCTTAAGCAAGCTGGCGCGCACAGTAGAGGTTTACGCCAGAAGACCACAGATTCAGGAACGGCTTACCGTACAGATCGCAGATGCGCTGGAACGTGCCCTTTCCCCTAAGGGAATCATGGTAATGCTGGAGGCAGAGCATACCTGCATGACCATGCGCGGGGTTAAGAAGCCAGGAAGCAAAACCATCACCACTGTAACCAGAGGCGCTTTTAAGGAAGATAAGGAATTACAGAAAATGTTCCTTTCTATGGTTGGAAAATGAGCAGCTCCATATCTGAAACAAACCGTATTAATTTAATCTGGCAGCATCCCCTTTACCAGGAACACTGCCGGAGGATACAGGAGCTTGAAAGAGACCGGATTTTCTGCAGGCATACACCGGAGCATTTTCTGGATGTTGCAAGGCTGATGTATATTTATTCTCTGGAAGAAAAGCTTAATATATCAAGAGACATTATTTATGCGGCGGCTCTTCTTCATGATATTGGCCGGGCGCAGCAATACAGCTTTGGTATTCCCCATGATGCTGCCGGAGTAAAAATTGCAGGGGAAATTCTGGCAGAGCTTCCGTTTACTGAGCAGGAAAAAGAAGAAATTCTCTCAGCAATCGGTCATCACAGAGTTGAGGCTGGCGGTAATGCACTGGCTCTTCTTCTATACAAGGCCGACAAAAAATCCAGAAATTGCTTTTTATGCTCTCAGGTTTCTGAATGCTACTGGTCCTCTGAGAAAAAAAACATGAAAATTGAATACTGATAGATAAATAAAATAGGAAGGATGGTTTTTGCTTATGAAAATCGGAAACCGTTTATTTGATACAGAAAATCATACTTACATAATGGGTATCTTAAATATTACACCTGACTCCTTTTCAGATGGGGGAAAATGGAATCATATAGACGAAGCCTTAAGGCATACAGAGACTATGATTGCAGAGGGTGCGGATATTATTGATATCGGCGGCGAATCCACCCGCCCGGGACATACTCCTGTCAGTGCTGATGAGGAAGCCCAGCGTGTTCTGCCTGTTATTGAGGCAGTCAAAAAGCGTTTTGATATTCCCATTTCTGTAGATACCTTTAAAAGCAGTGTTGCAAAAAGTGCTATCCAGGCCGGAGCAGATCTGGTTAATGATATCTGGGGATTAAAGTATGACTCCCAGATGGGTGCGGTAATTGCAGAATATGATGTGGCATGCTGTCTTATGCATAACAAATCCAACACAGAATATAAGAACTTTCTTATAGACATGCTTTCTGAAACCCAGGAATGTGTCAATCTTGCAAGACAGGCAGGAATCAAGGATGAGAAAATTATCCTTGACCCAGGCGTGGGATTTGGAAAAACATATGAAATGAATCTGGAAACGATGAAGCACCTGGAGCTTTTCCAGAAGCTGGGCTTCCCGGTTCTTCTTGGTACCTCACGCAAGTCCATGATCGGGCTGGCATTGGATCTGCCTGTAGACCAGCGCGTAGAGGGAACATTAGCAACCAGTGTGATTGGCGTTATGAAGGGCTGTGCTTTTGTCCGTGTTCACGACGTTAAAGAGAATAAGCGCGTGATTCAGATGACAGAAGCCATTTTGGCGCAGAGATAATTCACTGAAAGGAAGCAATGCTATGGAAAAAAACAGATTAGATAAAATAGAAATTAAAGAGCTGGAAGTTTTTGCCAATCATGGTGTGTATCCTGAAGAAAATATTCTGGGACAGAAATTTGTTATTTCTGCCACTCTTTTCACCAGTACCCGTCAGGCTGGCGTAACAGACGATCTGTCTGCCTCCATCAATTATGGAGAGGTCAGTCACATGATCACGGATTTTACCAGAAAGCACACCTTTAAGCTTTTGGAAGCTCTGGCAGAAAATCTGGCAGAAATGCTTCTTTGCACCCTCAAAGGTCTGGAAATGGTTACCTTGAAAATCGAAAAGCCCTGGGCACCTGTAGGTCTTCCGCTGAAAACCGTGTCTGTGGAAATTACCAGAAAATGGCACACTGCATACATTGCATTTGGCTCCAACATGGGAGATAAGAAGCAGTTTATTGATAACGGGATCCGTGGACTTTCCCAAACAAAGGGATGCCAGATCGAGGCTGTATCTGATTATCTTATTACAGAGCCTTATGGAGTCCTTGATCAGGATGAATTTTTAAACGGAGCATTGAAAATGCGCACACTTCTTACACCGGAAGAACTGCTTGAGCGCCTGCATCAGCTGGAGCAGGAGGCAAACCGGGAGCGCATTATTCACTGGGGACCACGGACGCTGGATCTTGATATTCTGTTTTATGACCAGGAGATCATTGACAGCCCGACGCTTCATATTCCCCATACTGATTTACAGAACCGCACCTTTGTTCTTATTCCTATGAATCAGATTGCCCCTTACCTGCGGCATCCTGTATTAAATCAGACAATCTCGCAGCTTTTGGCTTCTCTTTCCTGAATTTTCCTCAAAAAAGCTGTTAAAAAAGCCCCGGTTTGCTCCGGGGCTTTTTGACAACTTAATATAATGATGTTGCGGTCAAAAGTTTTTTTGACCCCTTTGATATCAGATTGCACGGGTAGCTTCCTTAAGCCATGCTTTTTCCTCTTCATTCAGATATGGAGAAATCTTCTCATATACCTGTGCATGATAATCATTAAGGAGTGCTCTCTCCTGGACAGACATCTGCTGGGGAACTACACCGTCAAGGTCAAAGGGCACCATAGTCAGATGCTCAAAGCACATAAACTGTCCGAAGCTTGTTTTTTCTGCCTTCTTGCATACGATCATATTTTCATGACGGATTCCGTATTCATTCTCCACATAATATCCAGGTTCATCTGAGGTGATCATACCCTCTTCCAGCACTGCGTTATCTCCCGGAATGATTCTCCAGCGGAAGCTGTTTGGTCCTTCATGGACATTCAGCAGATAGCCGACTCCATGACCGGTTCCGTGATTAAAATCCTGTCCAAGCTCCCAAAGTGGTCCCCGAGCCAGATGATCCAGGTTTACGCCTGTGCATCCATAACGGAATTTTGCATTTGCCAGGTTCAGCATACCACGTAAAACGGCTGTAAAGTATTTCTTTTGTTCATCATTTACAGATCCCATAACAATGGTACGTGTGGTATCTGTAGTGCCCTCGTAATAATGTCCGCCGGTATCTGCCAGAACAAAATTTCCCGGTTCAATGGAAATATCTGTTTCAGGTGTTGCAGAATAATGATTAATGGCAGCATGAACACCGTAAGAAATAATAGGATCAAAGCTGTTGCCGATAAAGTTCTCCTGCTGCTTGCGCAGGCTATAGAGCTTCTCTGTAACACTAAGCTCCGTCATTGGAATTTTTCCCACATTTTTCTTTAACCAGTAAATAAATTTTGTAAGAGCCACACCATCTTTAATATGGGCGATACGCTCATTCTCTACCTCTACCGGATTTTTGATTGCTTTTGGAAGGAAGGTAAGATTCTCTTCATCCAGAACAGTTACGCCCTCCGGGATACTGCCTACGAGGCGGCTATTAGCTTTCTTTTTACAAAGAAGGACCTTCATATCTGCTGTGAATGTTTTTACATATTCATAAATATTGTCATATGGAAGAAGGGCTACGCCATCCTTTGCCAGTGCATCCTTAACTTCTGCCGGAAATGCTTTTTCATTTGCGAACAGAAGGATTTGGGTTTTGGTCATTACCAGGTAAGAAAGAACAACCGGACAGCAATGCACATCGCCGCCGCGGATATTTAAAAGCCATGCAATATCATCCAGAGAGGTCAGTACAAAGGCATCTGCCTTCTTCTCTTCCATTGCCTTGCGGATTCTTGCACATTTGTCAGCACGAGATTCTCCTGCCCACTTCACGTCCAGCTCCATAACCGGCTCACATGAAAGCTCAGGGCGGTCTTCCCATACTTCTCCTACCAGATCATAGTTTACGCAAAGAGCTGCGCCCTTCTTTTCAAGAAGTTCTGAAAGCTCAGCTGCTTCCTTCGCACTGACAGTTCTTCCGTCAAAGCCCAGACACATGCCCTTTCCCAGTTTTTCCTCCAAAAACTGGTGTACAGTTGGAACGTCCGGTTCGCCCATTTTAAAAAGCTCTACACCTGTGCCCTCCAGCTGTGCTGCAGCCTGGATAAAATAGCGGCCGTCTGTCCATAAACCAGCCATGTCCTCCATGATCACAGCTCTTCCTGCAGAACCGGTAAAGCCTGTGATAAATTTCCTGCACTTAAAATATTCTCCTACATACTCTGAAGCATGAAAATCATCTGTGGGAACAAGATAGGCATCTATTTTTTTCTCCCGCATCTTCTCGCGAAGAGCCTCGATTCTCTCTTTTACTGTCATAGCAATAATCTCTCCTTTACTATTGTTTTATCCTTAATGCTTAGGCTGGTAACGCATATCTGAAACATTATATACGGTTACAAAAGCCTTTGGATCCTCATGACTGATGTAATTCATCAGCTTCTGATATTCTGATTTATCTACAATGGTAATGATTTCATTTCGCCTTTGCATATTGTAGGCGCCGATTGACTCATAGATGGTTGCTCCACTGTGCAGATCCTCTACAATAAACTGACGAAGCTCCTTCTCCTTCTGCGTGATGATGCAGACCCGTCTTTTGATATTGTGGTCAAAAATAAAGTGATCCAGAACAATTCCATTAAAGTATGTTCCAAGAACACTAAGCACGACTGTCTTTTTGTCATATACAAGTGCGGCAGAAAGTGCTACGCACATTCCTGATAAAGATATTGCTTTTCCAAGCTCCATGTGAAGGTACTTGTTCATGACCTTCGCTACAATATCCAGGCCGCCGGAAGAAGCATTTCTGTTGAAAAGAATACTTGAGCCAATACTTACTACAAGAATATAGCACAGCACATCCAGCTCCTGGCTGTTAGTCATAGATCCGAAATCCGGAAATAATTTTTCAAAAAGGCCAAGAAACAGAGGCAGCATTATACTTGTGTAAATAGTCTTTACTCCAAACTCCTTTCCGCAGGTAAGAAACCCCACAATTAAAAGCACTACATTCAGGATCATAGTGATCGCAGACAATGGCAGGGGAATAAAATTGGTAAGTACAATACCAAGACCTGACATACTGCTTATGGAGGTGTGACTGGGGACCAGAAAGAAATATACGGCAGC
>CAKRKL010000045.1 GCA_934358405.1 uncultured Blautia sp. | reverse complement strand
TATGCAAATATGATCGCCAATGCGAAAAGTGATCTTCTGATCTGCCTTGGCATTTCTCTTTGCACAAGACAGATCGGAACCAAGGTACATGAATTTGCCAAAGGTGCAAAGCTTATCCGTGCAGATATTGACGGTTACAATCTTCAGAGAAACATTCATGAGAACGGAAGCAATGAACTGAAATTTTGTGTAGACGCAGCAAAGGTGATTCACATGCTGGCAGAAGCTCATAATTCGAAGCTGGCACACCTTGATTTTACACAGTGGCTTTCAGTTTGTACGGACATCCGCAGCTCTTTAAGAGCAGTGGACGATGCAATTTTGGAACGCTATCCAAATCGTATGATTGCAAGCTTAAGTGATATGCTGGCAGATACCTCTGCAGTGGCAATTGATGTTGGTCAGCATATGGTGTGGAGCTACCAGTCCTTCCATAATCAGAAGGATCAGAAGCTTCTTTTTTCCGGCGGACATGGTGCTATGGGATATGCCCTTCCGGCAGCCATTGGTGCGCATTATGCCACTGGCAAACCGATAGCCTGCATCTGCGGTGATGGTGCATTCCAGATGAATATTCAGGAGCTGGAGTGGGTAAAAAGAGAGAACCTTCCTATTACCATGATCGTGTTAAACAACCATGCTCTTGGAATGATTCGCCATTTACAGAGAGACTATTTTCAGCAGGTATACGCAGATACAGCAGAGGGAACCGGATTTTCATCCTGTGATTTTGCAGAAGTTGCCAAGGCATACGGGCTTAACAGTATCTGTATGGATGCAGCGGATGTGCAGGAAAAAGCCGCTCCATTTCTTCGCGGCACAAGTGCTCCTCGTCTTCTGGAAATCCTCCTGGAACCAGGAACCTTTGCCTATCCCAAAACCTGCCTGGGAGAACCTATTCACAATCAGCAGCCATATATTCCGGAGGATATTTACAACCGGCTCATGAGTCTGTAAAGAAAGGACGCACCTTTATGAGTAAAGTAACCATAATCACCGGCGGCACATCCGGAATTGGCAGAGGAATTGCAGAGAAGATTCTGGCTAACTCAGCAGCCGATGATATTTTATATGTAAGCTTTGGCCACAACCGGAAACAAGCTCAGGAATTTCTTTGCGCTCAGTCCGAAGCCAACCAGCAGAAAATTCGTCTGCTCCAGGCTGATATGTCCTCTTATGATGAGATGATGAACTTTGTTTCCAGGGTCAAAAAAGAAACTGACCATGTAGACTGGCTGATAAATAATGTTGGCATCAGCACCTACGCCAAATACGAGGATTACACCTTTGAAGAATGGAGTAAAATCGTAAACACAAATTTGTCGGTTCCTGTATTTCTGGTAAAAGAGTTACGCCCTGTTATAAGTGAAGGAGGCAGTATTCTTTTTACAGGCTCCTATGCCGGACAGCAGGCATATTCGTCATCCCTGGTTTACGGAGTAACCAAATCGGCCATTCATTTTCTTACCAAATCCCTGGTTAAGGAGCTGGAGCCTAAACAGATCCGTGTAAATGCTATAGCCCCCGGCTTTATTGAAACCAGCTGGCATAAGAATCGCACTTCGGAAAGCTATGAGCGGATCAATCGCAAAATTGCCCTTCACCGTTTCGGAGAAATAACGGAAGTGGCAGACATGGCATATGAGATCTTGAAAAATGGATATATGAATGGAAGTATTGTAGATATCCACGGAGGATATGATTACTTCTGAAAAATGACAGAAAAATGTTGAAATCAGCCTGTGAATGCAGCTGATGTTCGACATTTTTTTTAATTGATTGATTTCATGACAATAATGTGCTAAAGTATCGATATGATATTGTTATTTGAAAGTGAGGATAAGGCATTGCTGAGAAGTGATGAGAAATATCAGGCTTATGTAAAAATTCTGGAAGAAGAATTGATTCCTGCAATGGGCTGTACAGAGCCTATTGCCATTGCTTATGCAGGAGCAGTGGCGAGGGAAACTATTGGATGTGTGCCCGATGAGCTGGACATTAAAGTAAGCGGAAATATTATTAAGAACGTAAAAAGTGTAATCGTTCCTAATACAGGCGGAATGCGTGGAATTGCCGCAGCTCTATGCGCCGGGGTGATTGCCGGGGATGCACAGGCCCTTCTGGAGGTGATTGCAGGAGTAACGCCTGATCAGAAAGAAGAAATCAGGAAATATATGGATCAGGTAAAGCTGACGGTTACACCGGCAGCTTCCGGTCATGTATTCGAAATTGATGTGACTGCTTTCGGAGAAAACGGAAATGCCCGTGTCCGTATTGTGGACAGTCATACCAATATTATACTTGTTGAGAAAAATGGACAGGCAGTTTTTACAAAGGAGGTCTGTTCAGAAGAGAAAGAAACAAAGACGGATCACTCTATTTTAAATATAGAGGATATCATTGATTTTGCCAATTCGGTAGATGTGGAAGATGTGAAAGAGGTTCTGGAACGCCAGATCCGCTATAATATGGCGATTTCTGAAGAAGGGCTTCGTGGAAGCTATGGAGCCAACATCGGAAAGGTGCTCCTTCATACTTACGGGGATAACATTAAAATTCGTGCAAGAGCGAAGGCGGCGGCAGGTTCAGATGCAAGAATGAATGGCTGTGAGCTTCCGGTAGTAATTAATTCAGGAAGCGGTAATCAGGGGATGACTGCCAGTATTCCGGTTATTGAATTTGCAAGGGAACTGAAGGTCTCTCATGAGAAAATGCTTCGGGCACTTGTTTTGTCCAATCTTGTAACGATTCATCTGAAAACAGGAATCGGAACCCTCTCTGCTTATTGCGGTGCCGTAAGTGCAGGCTGCGGAAGCGGTGCAGGAATTGCCTATCTTTACGGCGGCGATTATGAAATGATTGCCCATACAATAGTTAATTCTCTGGCAATTGTTTCCGGAATTATCTGTGATGGAGCCAAGGCCTCCTGTGCAGCCAAGATCTCAGCAGCTGTGGATGCCGGAATCATGGGATATGAAATGTATATACAGGGACAGCAGTTCTATGGCGGAGACGGTATTGTCACTCATGGGGTAGAAAATACCATTCGAAATGTAGGTCAGCTTGCAAAGGACGGAATGTGTGAGACTGACAAAGAAATCATTCGGATCATGGTAGGAAAAGGAGCTGAGACGAAAAAATTATGAGGTGGAAATATATATTAAAAAGGATTCTGATTGCCATTCCTACTTTTTTCGGAATAACCATACTGGCGTATTTTATTCTTAATCTTGCGCCTGGTACACCTTTGGATGCACTTTTGGCAGACCCGGGAATTACTCCCGCAGAGCTGGAGCGTAAACGTGTGGCACTGGGACTTGATCAGCCTGTGATCGTTCAGTATTTTACATGGCTGAAGCAGCTTTTAACGGGAAATCTTGGATTCTCATACAGTACCCAGAGACCGGTTGCAGCTATGATCCTGGAGAGGCTTCCTGCTACTGCAATCCTGGCAGCAAGCTCTATCCTGCTTTCCCTTGTGGTATCTATTCCTCTTGGAATTTTTGCTGCATCCAAGCCAAACTCAAAAAGAGATTATTTTTCCGGTGGTCTTTCCATGCTGATGATGGCAACCCCCAATTTCTTTGTAGGTCTGGTATTTATTTATCTGTTTGCTATCGTATTTCAGATTCTGCCTTCCAGTGGAATGTACAGCTCCAGCGGAGCCCGTACCTTTGGCGATCTGATGAAGCACATGATTTTGCCGTGCCTGGTGCTTTCTTTCCAGCAGATTGGCGGCTGGGTACGTCATATGCGAAGCAGTATGCTTGAGGTTATGCAGGATGATTATATTCGTACTGCCAAATCAAAGGGACTTGGGAAATGGAAGGTAATCATGAAGCATGCCCTGAAAAATGCCCTCACTCCGGTTGTTACAGTAGTCGGCATGTCTATTCCATCTATTGTAGGCGGTGCAGTGGTAACTGAGCAGGTTTTCGGTTGGCCGGGAATCGGTTCCCTTATGGTAACAGCTATTAACGGACGTGATTATCCGGTAATCATGGGAATTACTGTAATGATTGCAGCAGCGGTTCTGCTTGCCAATATTCTTACTGATGTGGCATACGGTATCCTGGATCCGAGAATCAGCTATAAATAAGGGAGGATAGAAAGAAGAAATGAAAAAACAGAAAAATGAAAATGTAAGCTATCTTTCCGAGGTACTTGATAAACTGAAAGAACACAAAATGGCCATGGCAGGTCTGGTGATTCTTATTATTGAGAGTCTGATGGTGGTATTTCTACCCATCATTTTGAATTTAGATCCGTACACTTCTGATTATACTGCTTTTTCCGCAGCACCGGGAGGGGCACATATCCTTGGAACAGATGCCATCGGACGTGATGTTTTTGCACGTCTGATGTATGGAGGAAGAACCTCTTTGCTGGTTGGTTTTGTTTCTACGCTGATCAGCTGTGCTGTGGGTGTTCCGCTGGGACTGGTGGCAGGCTATGCCAGAGGCAAGGCAGAAGCGATTATTATGCGAATTGCAGATGTTTTCATGTCTTTCCCGTCAATTGTATTGATTCTGGTGCTGGTTGCAGTTCTCGGTCCGTCTGTGTGGTCTGTAACCTGTGTGATCGGTGTTCTTGGCTGGACACAGTTTGCCAGACTGATTTATGCAAATGTACTTTCCGTATCAGAAAAAGAATACGTAGAATCTGCAAGAGCGATTGGAACCTCTAATTTTAAGATTGTGACAAAGTATATACTTCCTAATTCCTTTGCCCCCATTCTGATTGCAATTACATTCCAAATGGCAAGTGCCATTCTTTCCGAATCGTCTTTAAGCTTTCTTGGAATGGGCGTACAGCCGCCGGGAGCAAGCTGGGGAAATATGCTTTACGATGCACAGTCCATTACCGTGCTTTCCCAGAAGCTGTGGATCTGGCTTCCGCCGGGACTGGCTCTTTTGATCACGGTATTAAGCATTAATTTCCTGGGCGACGGAATCAGAGATGCCCTGGACCCGAAAATCAAGCTGTAATGTCGCAGAACTGTCTGACATGGAACGGGCAGTTCGTTGACATAAAATCGACCAGAGGGTTTACCAAAGGCTGATTAGTTTTATTCAAAAAGGAGGAAACATATGAAAATCAACATGAAAAAAGCAGCAGCTCTTCTTCTTGCCGGAAGTATGATTGCAGCTTACGCTGTTCCGGCAGCAGCTGAGACAGAAGAAAAAGTAGTAACTGCAGCAATGGACCAGGCATGGGATACCATGATGCCGCTGAACACCACCAGCAATTACACCCGTTTTATCTGTGACCAGATTTATGACCGTCTGACACAGACAAACGCAGACGGCACCATCGAGGGACGCCTTGCCCAGTCATGGACAGTAAATGATGCCAGTGATGCGGTAACCTTCAAGCTTCATGAGGATGCAGTATGGTCTGATGGCGAGCCGGTAACAGCAGAGGATGTTGTATTCAGCTATCAGATGTATTCAGATCCTTCAGTAGAAGCAAAGAGCCGTTATCATCTGGAATATATTGCAGGTGTAGATGAGTCTGGTGCAGAGCTTTCCGAGGATTCTATTGAAGTAACTGCAGACAGCGAATACGAAGTGACCTTCAAATTAAAAGAGGCTATGTACCCGGATACCTTCCTTCAGGATATTGACACTGTTTTCATCATTCCGAAGCATGTGTTTGAGGGAAAAACAGCAGAAGAGATCAATGCTCCTGATCTTTGGGCAAACCCGGTTGGCTCCGGCCCATTTATCTATGACAGTGAGATTAACGGCGAGCGTATGGAGTTTACAAAGAACGAAAATTATTATCTCGGAGCTCCGAATATTGATCGTCTTATTATCCGTGTGGTACCGTCTGCAAATGTTCTTTCCGGTCTTATGAACGGTGAGCTTGACATGATCGGATATGGCTCCGTACTCACAGATGACTGGGAAACAGCCAAATCCCAGGATAACCTGGTAACAGAGTCTGTTCCTACCACTTCATATTCTACCTTGATTTTCAATACTCAGAAGGAATATCTGACTCAGGAAGTTCGTCAGGCGCTGAATATGGCAATTAACCGTGATGTACTGGTAAATGGTCTTCTTATGGGTGAGGGAACTCCGATCATGACTCCAATCGCTCCGGTAAGCCCATATTATAATGAGAAAGTACAGGTTCAGTACGATCCTGAAAAAGCAAAAGAAATGCTTGCAGAGGCTGGTTTCCCGGCAGGACAGACACTGAAATTCTTCATTTCCTCCGGAAACAGCATCACTGAGAGATGTGCAGCCCTGATCGTACAGGATTTCGCAAACGTAGGTGTGCAGGTACAGATTGAGCAGATGGACTTTGCAACATTGATGAGCCGCATGTTAGATGGCGAGCATGATCTTGGAATCATCGGTTCCGGCGGAACACTGGATCCAAGTGAAAGCCGTGAGATGATCTATCCGGGAAGCTCCTGCAACTTCTGCCAGCTTCAGGACACAGAGCTTTCAGATCTTATCGACAAGGGAAATGCTGAGCTTACTTTTGAAACAAGAAAACCATACTTTGATGAGTATCAGGAAAAGGTTGTGGAAAAAGCAGCCATGGGATATTTATATACAAAAAATCTTCTCACTGCCTACAATAAGAGCATGAAGAACCTGAATGTTGCAGATTTCAATGGACTGAACTGGTCTTCCTGGGAGTGGGATAAAGAATAAACAGAGGGATACAGATATGGCATCGTTACTTTCAGTAGAAAATTTACAGGTACAGTTTCAGACAAAAAAAGGAATCAATACAGCAGTAGATGGCGTAAGCTTTTCTATTGAGAAAGGAAGGATTCTTGGAATCGTAGGAGAGTCCGGCTGTGGCAAAAGCGTTACCTCAATGTCCATCCTTCAGCTTCTTAGCAGCAATGCCCGGATTTCCGGCGGCAGCATTAAGCTGGATGGAAAAGAACTGGTAGGGCTTCCGGAAAAGGAGATGTGTAAGATCAGAGGCAATGATATTGCCATGATCTTTCAGGACCCGATGACTGCCTTAAATCCAACCCTGACTATTGGAACCCAGCTGATGGAGCCGATTATGCTTCATCAGAACTGCGGCAAAAAAGAAGCCTGGATCCGGGCAGTGGATGTTCTGAAACGTGTTGGAATTGCAGCACCGGAGAAACGCATGAAGGAATATCCCCATCAGCTTTCCGGTGGTATGCGTCAGAGAGTAATGATTGCCATGGCGGTATCCTGTGAGCCTCGTCTGCTTATTGCAGACGAGCCAACAACAGCACTGGACGTAACGATCCAGGCTCAGATTCTGGAACTGATGTGCGAGCTTAGGGAAAAAATGGGGACTGCTGTTATGCTGATCACTCATGATATGGGCGTAGTGGCAGAAACAGCAGATGATGTGCTTGTACTTTATGCAGGAAAAGCAGTAGAGTATGGCAGCATTGAGGACATTTTTGAAAGACCGAAGCATCCATACACGCAGGGACTTCTTAATTCCATTCCAAGGCTTGATGAGGATGTGGAAATGCTCAATACCATTGAGGGTACTGTGCCTGCACCGGATGCCATGCCGTCTGGCTGCAGATTCGCCCCCAGATGTCCTTATGGAAATCAGCGCTGCATGACAGAAAAACCTGGCATTTACCATGCCGGGAATTCGCTGGTAAGCTGCTTTAGATACGAGGGTGACAAATGATGAGTGAGAATACAAAGGTTTTGTTGGAAACAAAAGATTTATCTAAATATTTTACGGCAAAAAAAGGGTTTCTGAACCGTCAGCCATCTGTAGTAAAAGCAGTAGATCATGTCAGTCTTTCTGTTAACAAGGGAGAGACCTTGGGATTGGTAGGGGAGTCGGGCTGTGGAAAGTCCACCCTTGGCAGAACCATTCTCCGTCTGATTCCTGCAACAGAAGGTCAGGTGCTTTATAATGGGGAGAACCTTCTTGCCTATGATAAGAAAAAAATGTGGGAGATGCGCCAGAAGCTGCAGATTATTTTTCAGGATCCTTACAGCTCTCTGAATCCCAGAATGACGGTTTACGATCTGATCAGTGCACCTCTTGAGGTGTACAAGGTGGGCACTAAGGCTGAGCGCAGGGAAATGGTGGAAGAAATTCTTCAGGAGGTTGGACTGGACAGACAGTACCTGAATCGTTTTCCTCATGAATTTTCCGGTGGACAGAGGCAGCGAATCGGAATCGCCAGGGCACTGATCCTGAATCCGGAATTTGTTGTCTGTGATGAGGCAGTATCCGCGCTGGATGTGTCTGTCCGTGCCCAGGTGCTGAATCTGATGCGAAATATGCAGCAGAAGAAAAATCTGACTTATCTTTTTATTTCTCATGATTTAAGCGTAGTTCGTCACATCAGTGACCGTATTGCAGTTATGTATCTTGGAAGTGTGGCAGAGGTTGCTCCAAAGGCGCAGCTTTATTCAAATCCCATGCACCCGTATACCAAAGCGCTTCTTTCTGCAATTCCGCTTCCGGATGTAAAAAAGAGACGTCAGCGTATTATTCTGGAAGGGGATGTGCCAAGTGCCTATAATCCACCATCCGGATGCAAGTTCCATACCCGTTGTCCATATGCCACAGACCGCTGCAGACAGGAAATTCCTGTGCTTCGCCAGCTGGAAAAGGGACATCAGGTAGCCTGTCACAGAGCAGAGAAATTAATATAAAAAAACAGAAGAATTATATGCAAAAGACTTGACGGATATGTCGGCTGTGTGGTAAACTGTACAAGCGACATGGAAGTTAGGTCTTTTTTTTATGCCGAAAAATGGTGACGGATACATCATTGCGGCTGATTCAAGACCATGCAAATGAAAACACTGGAGGTGGAAGTTGTGCGCGTTAGGATTACATTAGCATGTACAGAGTGCAAGCAGCGTAACTACAATATGACTAAGGAGAAAAAGAACCATCCTGAGAGAATGGAAACCAAGAAATATTGTAAGTTCTGCCAGAGACACACAATGCACAAGGAAACAAAATAGTCACTTTAGATTGTGAGGTTAGGCTATGCAAGAAAAAGAAAAATCTGCAGGCAAGACCGCCAAGGCTAAGGAGCCGAAGAAATCCTGGTTCCAGGGGCTGAAGGCAGAGTTCAACAAAATTGTCTGGACAGACCGCGATACACTGATGAAACAGTCAGTTGTTGTTATTGTCATAACCGTAATTCTCGGTGTGATCATCAGTGTGATGGATGCAGGCATTCTGGAATGCATTAATCTTTTAATCAAATAAGGACAAAGGTGATTGTATGTCAGAAGCAAAATGGTACGTTGTCCATACCTATTCCGGTTATGAGAACAAGGTAAAGGCCAACATTGAGAAGACAATTGAAAACCGACATCTTGAGGATCAGATTCTGGAAGTACGGGTTCCTCTGGAAGACGTTGTGGAGATGCGTAATGGTGTTTCCAAGCAGGTCCAGAGAAAAATGTTCCCAAGCTATGTTCTTATCAACATGGTCATGAACGACGATACCTGGTATGTTGTCCGGAATACCCGTGGAGTGACTGGGTTTGTTGGTCCGGGATCCAAGCCTGTACCGCTCACAGAAGAGGAAATGAAGCCGCTGGGCATCAAAGATGAGACTGTCCACGTTGATTTCGCTGAGGGCGATACCGTAGTAGTAACAGGCGGAGCCTGGAAAGAGACTACAGGCGTTGTGACTGCCATCAATCCGCAGAAGCAGCTTGTAACGATCAATGTAGAGATGTTTGGACGCGAAACACCGGTTGTAATCAGTTTCGCAGAAGTTCAGAAAATGTAACAGACAAAGGTAACACAATATCGTGGGAGGGACATACCCCCGCCAATACCACATAGGAGGTGCCGAAAATGGCAAAGAAAGTAACAGGATATATCAAATTACAGATTCCCGCTGGTAAAGCAACTCCAGCACCACCTGTAGGTCCGGCTCTTGGACAGCACGGTGTAAATATCGTTCAGTTTACAAAAGAGTTCAATGCAAGAACAGCAGATCAGGGAGACTTAATCATTCCTGTAGTTATCACTGTTTATGCAGACAGAAGTTTCAGCTTCATAACCAAAACTCCGCCGGCTGCAGTTCTTCTTAAGAAAGCTGCAAACATCAAATCCGGTTCCGGCGTACCGAACAAAACAAAAGTTGCTAAAGTTACAAAAGCTCAGGTTGAGGAGATCGCTCAGCTTAAGATGAAAGACTTAAATGCAGCATCCATCGAAGCAGCAGCAAGCATGATTGCTGGTACTGCAAGAAGTATGGGAATTGAAGTAGTTGATTAATCACAAATAGTAAGTGGGAGGGCTTTTCCCCGCAAATACCACAGGAGGTTATAGAAATGAAACGAGGAAAGAAATACGTGGAGGCTGCTAAGGCAGTTGACCGCGCAACATTATACGATACTAACGAAGCTATCAGCTTAGTAAAAAAAGCTGCTGTTGCTAAATTTGACGAGACTATCGAAGTTCATATCCGCACAGGCTGCGATGGACGTCATGCAGATCAGCAGATCCGTGGTGCAGTAGTTCTGCCACACGGTACAGGTAAAACTGTTCGCGTTCTTGTATTCGCTAAGGATGCAAAAGCTGAGGAAGCTAAGGCTGCAGGTGCTGATTTCGTTGGCGCTGAGGACCTTATTCCGAAGATCCAGAACGAGGGATGGCTTGACTTCGACGTTGTTGTTGCAACTCCAGATATGATGGGTGTTGTTGGACGTCTTGGTCGTGTACTTGGACCGAAAGGTTTAATGCCAAACCCGAAGGCTGGTACAGTAACTATGGATGTTACAAAAGCTATCAATGATATCAAAGCTGGTAAGATTGAGTATCGTCTTGACAAATCAAACATTATCCATGTGCCGATCGGTAAAGCTTCCTTTACTGAGGAGCAGTTAAGCGACAACTTCCAGACGCTGATTGGAGCTATTGTAAAGGCTAGACCTAGCACACTGAAAGGACAGTATTTAAAGAGCGTTGTTATCGCTCCGACAATGGGTCCTGGAGTGAAGATCAACCCGATCAAATTAGCTTAATAGATGAAATGAGAAGAGCATTCACCGCAAGGTGGGTGCTCTTTTGCGTGAAAGGAACGTGAATTTTGTGATTCGACTGATTTTTATAGAAATTTAAGAGAAAGGTGTGATAGGATAGCAAGTATACTAACAGGACTGGAGGTGCTTTGCAGTGGCACAGTATAGGGACAGAGGCAGAAGAGAAGGCCGAGCAATTGAAGAGAACAATAGAAATGTCTGCGGTACGGCGAAAAAGGAAAAGCGTAAAAGCACCAGGAAACGGAAGCTGCGAAAAAAGCAGCAGAGACGGCGGATTCTGGTGAGTGCGTTAATAGAAGTTATGATTTTGCTTTTGCTGGCAGGCGCTTTTTGCTGGGAAAGAGGGCTGAAGGCCAGGGTAATCGGACTTGCAGGGTATTTTGACGGGCCGCCTGTAAAGGAATTGGATGTGACAGGCACGAATAGTTCAAATGTAATTTTGATGGACGCAAAAAGCGGAAAGGTAATCGGCAATCTAAGTGGAGAGGAACGGATTTATCCGGCTTCTATGACAAAGATTATGACGGCAATTGTGGCACTGGAGACATTTTCTGATTTGGACAGAGAAATTACATTAAGTGAAGATATTTTCTACGCTTTGAACGGGCAGGATGCCACCCAGGCAGGCTTCCAGCCTGGGGAAGAGGTTCGGCTCCGGGATCTGGTGTATGGAGTGATTTTGCCGTCAGGAGCTGAGTGCTGTCTGGCGTTAGCAGATGAGGTGGCTGGATCGGAAGAGGCATTTGTGGAGAAGATGAATCAGAAGGCAAAGACCATTGGGATGAAGAATACCAATTTCGTGGACTGCACAGGACTTCATGATCCGGAGCATTACAGCACGGCTTATGACATTGCACTGCTGCTTAGGTATGCTTTGCATAATGAAATATTTTGTGATGTGATTGAAAGTCATTTCCATTCCACTCCCGGCACAAATGTGCATCCCGATGGAATTACTTATTATAGTACTATGTTTAAGAATATGTCAGATACCAGTGTTGTCGGCGGAGAAGTCCTGGGCGGCAAGACAGGCTATACCTCCGAGGCAGGACATTGCCTGGCAAGCTTCGCTCAGATTTATGACAGAGAGTATATACTGGTTACGGCAGGAGCAGCCGCAGATGCCACGGGAATTCCGCACATTCAGGATGCGAAGACCCTTTATAATCGACTTGGGGAAGCAGTGGCGGAAAAAAAGTAAATTTAAAATAGGGCAGCCTTTTTGCGGGGCTGTCCTATTTGTGGCTATGGGGTGCAGAAATGGTTTTCAATAGATGCAACTGTTACCTCGCTATTTTAAGGATTGCTGCAATGTCTTCCTCATTTAGCGGCTGGAAGAAACCGATATGTCCATTTCTGCCGAAAACACATTTTTCTGCCATTTCTTCAATCTGTTCATCAGTTGGCTGAATACCGAGTTCAGTGAGGGAGGTTGGCATGCCTATGGCGTGACACCAGTTTTCCCAGGCGTTGATGGCTGCGAGAGCGGCGGTGTCTGTAAGATCAGAATCACTGGTTGGGGAAATATTAACTCCGAAAACTTTCTCACCAAACTGCGCAAATCTTCCCGGATTTGTCTTGTATACATATCTTGCCCAGCTTCCCCAGATGGCAGCAAGGCCTGCCCCGTGAGCTACATCAAACATACCGCCAAGCTCATGCTCAATTTTATGTGTGGCGAAATCAGATACCCTGCCTGCCCCGGTCAGACCATTGTGGGAAAGGCTTCCGGCCCACATGAGAGTAGCCCGGGCTTCATAATTTTCAGGCTTTTTTACCGCAACCTGGGCTGCATCGCGTACAGAAATCATTAGTCCCTCTGCGATTCGGTCAGTAAGGCTGGTATCTGTGTCTGTTGGGGTAAAATAGCGCTCCATAGTGTGCATCATAATGTCTGTCGCACCGCTGGCTGTCTGGTAAGTCGGAAGACTGTAAGTAAGCTCCGGATTCATAATAGCAAACTTGGGGCGTGAGCAGTCATGACCGTAAGAACGCTTCATCATTCCGTCTTCAATGGTAAGAACCATGGAAGAAGACATTTCAGAGCCTGCAGCAGCGATTGTGAGAACAACGCCGATTGGCAGATTTTTATCTGTTTTTACACGCCCGTAAAGAAGGTCTTCCATATCAAAATCATTGGCGATTCCGTAACCGATTCCCTTAGCCGTATCAATGACGCTGCCGCCGCCAATTGGCAGAAGGAAGTCAATGTTTTCCGCCCGTCCAATACGGATTCCCTCTTTTACCAGGGAAAGACGTGGATTTGGTACAACGCCGTTCAAATCTACATAAGAAAGTCCTGCATCACGAAGGCTCTTATGCACACGCTCCAAAAGCCCGGAAGTTTCAATATGTCCTCCCTTTTTTCCATAAACGATCATAACCCTATGCCCGCCAAAAGCCGCAACCTGTTTCCCAACCTCACTTTCACGGCCTGCCCCGAACAGGATTTTAGTGGGAGCGAAAAAATCAAAATTTATCATAAGAAAATTCCTCCATTGAATTGCATAATTAATGGTTTTAATTCTGAGCCCATTATATAGCAGGATTTGGAAAATATCTATTACTTTTACGGATACTCATGTCATCGTTGGAATTATGACAAATATATATTCTAATAAACAACTTGACAATGGTATTGATAAACTAAAAGTATACTTAGTGAAGCAATCGTTTTAGTTGTTTTGTTATCAGGACGTGAGTTCGCAATGTATATTCATCGCAGGTCGTCGC
>CAKRKL010000044.1 GCA_934358405.1 uncultured Blautia sp. | reverse complement strand
GAAATGCTAAAGTAAATAACAGTTGACAGAAAATGGAGGAAATGCCAATGAATATTGACCATAAAAAACCAGAGAACCGTCCGCTGTACATTTTTGCACTGGTGGCAGTTGTGGTTATCCTTCTCCTGAATATGTTCGCGATTCCTGCCATGCAGGAACGTTCTGTGGAGAAAACAGATTACAGCACATTTCTGAGCAATGTAGAGCGTGGGAATGTGTCCAAGGCGGAGGTACAGGATGCCTACATCTATTATGTGGTGAGAAAGAACGGGGAAGACACAGTGTGCAAGACTGTGCGTATGGATGACCCGGATCTGGTAAATCGCCTTTATGAGGCTGGAACCAGCATGGAGGCAGTTGAGCCTCAGAAGCAGTCTATTCTTCTCAGCCTGTTTATAGGCTATGTAATCCCGATCGCTATTTTTGTCCTGCTTGGAAGATGGCTGAGCAAGAAGATGATGAGTACTATGGGTGGAGGCCCGGGCGGTGCTATGTCCTTTGGGAAAAGCAATGCCAAGGTATATGTGAAATCCTCCACAGGAATTAAATTTTCCGATGTGGCAGGAGAGGATGAAGCAAAGGAGCTTCTCACAGAGATTGTAGATTATCTTCATAATCCTCAGAAATATACAGAGATCGGAGCATCCATGCCAAAGGGTGCGCTTCTTGTAGGTCCTCCAGGTACAGGTAAGACCTTGCTTGCCAAGGCAGTTGCAGGAGAAGCAGAGGTTCCTTTCTTCTCTATTTCAGGCTCTGAATTTGTAGAAATGTTTGTTGGTATGGGAGCTGCCAAGGTTCGGGATCTGTTTAAGCAGGCTAATGAGAAAGCACCCTGTATCGTATTTATTGACGAAATTGATACTATCGGAAAGAAGCGTGACAGCGGAAGCTTCACCGGCGGGAATGATGAGCGTGAGCAGACCCTGAATCAGCTTCTTACAGAGATGGATGGCTTTGACGGTTCTAAGGGTGTTGTGATTCTGGCAGCAACCAACCGTCCGGATTCTCTTGACCCGGCATTGCTTCGTCCGGGGCGATTTGACAGACGTATTCCGGTAGAACTTCCTGATTTGAAGGGTCGTGAGGAAATTCTTAAGGTTCACGCCAAGAAGATCAAGATTGCGGATAGCGTACGCTTTGAGGATATTGCCAAGGCAGCAGCCGGAGCTTCCGGCGCAGAGCTTGCCAATGTTGTAAATGAGGCTGCCCTGCGTGCAGTACGTGACGGCAGAAAATTTGCTACACAGGCAGATTTTGAAGAGAGCATTGAGGTTGTAATTGCCGGATATCAGAAGAAGAACCGCGTACTTTCCAATAAGGAGAAGCTGATCGTTTCTTATCACGAGGTGGGACACGCACTTGTAGCTGCCAAGCAGACGGATTCGGCTCCGGTTCATAAGATTACCATTATCCCCCGTACCTCCGGTGCACTTGGATACACCATGCAGGTGGATGAACAGGAACATTTCCTGATGTCCAAGGAGGAACTGGAGAACAAGATCGCCACCTTCACAGGAGGGCGTGCTGCAGAGGAACTGATTTTCCACAGCATCACAACAGGTGCATCCAATGATATTGAGCAGGCGACTAAAATTGCCCGGGGCATGATTTCCCGCTATGGAATGAGTGACGAATTTGATATGGTGGCAATGGAGAGCATGAACAACCAGTATCTTGGCGGAGATGCAAGTCTTAGCTGTTCTTTTGAGACACAGACTCTTTTGGATCAGAAGGTTGTAGAGCTGGTGCGCAGACAGCATGAAAAGGCATACAAGATCCTGGAGGATAACATTGATAAGCTCCATGAGCTTGCCAAGTATCTGTATGAGCACGAAACCATTACAGGTGAGGAATTTATGAAAATCCTCAATGCCCCGACGAAGGCACTTACAACAGAAGAATAAAGTTTAAAGGCTTTTAAGCCGGTTTAAACAAGGGAGTGTAAAAGAACTATACTATGTTTTTTCACTCCCTTGTGTTTTTGGGGAGATTCGGATATAATGATTACATTGTGAAAACAGAATTGGCACACAGGAAGGGGGACAGATCCATGAATTGTCAGACAGCAGAGAGTATGGTGAACAGATACATTGAGCATGATCTTTCCGTAGAGGAATTGGAAGGGTTTCTGAACCATGTGGAGAATTGTCCATCCTGCTATGATGAGCTGGAGACCTATTTTATTGTTCATGCTGCTATGCGCCAGTTGGATGATGAAAGCGGAGAATCGTCCCTGAATCTTCAGGAGCTTCTGGAGGAGGATATCCGCAGCTCCAAGCGCTATATAGTGAAGGTGAAATTTCGCAGAGCATTAAGCGGTTTAAGCTTTTGTGCATTGATTGCAGGGCTGGGAGGTTTTTTGATCTATATTATTATGCAGACCTTGTGAAACTATACAGGAGGCACACATGTGTAAAAAAGTTTTATTAATAGATGGTTACAGTATTTTAAACAGAGCATTTTACGGGCTGCCTGATATGACCGGTCCAAAGGGACTGCACACGGGAGCTGTCTATGGTTTTATGAATATTCTGTTTAGAGTATTGGAGGAAGAGAAACCGGAATATCTGGCAGTGGCTTTTAACAGCGGTGAACCTGCATTTCGTCGGCAAAGGTATCCGGAGTACAGGAGAAACTGCAGCCCTGTGCCGGAAGGATTAAAGGAACAGATGTCCATTCTTCAGGAATTGCTGGCTGCAATGGGCATAGCCTGTGTTTCTTATTCCGGCTATGAGTCAGGTGATATTCTTGGCACACTGGCAACGAGAAGTAAAGCGAAGGAAATGGATGTAACGATTCTTTCCGGTAACCGGGATCTGCTGCAGCTGGCCTCAGAGAACATTCTGATCCGCCTGCTTAATACGTCCAAGGGGCAGACTGTTATAGAGAATTTTCGCGAAGAAGATGTGATGGAGCATTATCAGATTGCACCGTCCCGGCTTGTCGATTTAAAGGCTCTTACGGGAGACCCTGCTTCCAATATTCCGGGAATTTGCGGTGTGGGTGAAAGAACAGCAATCTGCCTGATTAGAGAATATGGTACTTTGGAGAATGCCTATGCCCATGCAGAGGAGATTTCCCAGAAGCGGGTGAGAGAATCCCTGCTGGGAAATTATAAAGAGGCACAGCTTGGCAAGGAGCTGTTTTTGATCTGTACAGACAGTCCCGTAGAATTTTCCCTCGAGAATGCAAAAGTGACGGATTTTTATACAAAGGAGGCCTGGGATCTTTGCATAAGATTGGGGCTTAAAAGCTTTCTTAACCGTTTTGATCCGGCACAGGTAAATGAGAATCCGGTGGAGCAGGAATTCTTTACCTGCAGCGATTTTGGGGGCAGTGAGGCACTTTTTGAAAAAGCCGGAAAGACCGAAGCTGTCGGAGTTGAGCTTCTTGGTGACAAGGAAGGCACATACGGCCTTGGCCTTGCCTTAAATGATAAAGAAATTTACTATATTCCGGTACAGGGAATGATTACACCGGGATATCTTAGTGATAAGCTAAAGAGCCTGGGAAAGAGCACTGTGCTTTGCGCTATGGATGTAAAGGCTATGCTGAAGCACGTACAGCTGCAGCCGGATGCCAGAGTATTTGACTGCGGCATTGCAGCGTATCTTTTGGATCCTCTCAAAAACACCTACACATACAATGAGCTTGCAGAAGAATATCTAAGCGGCAGTAAAATTCCGTCAAAAGAAGAGCTTCTTGGCAAAATATCTTTGCAAAAGGCCTGGGAGCAGGAGCTTATAGAGCTGGAACAGCTGGCATGCTATATGGCTTATACGGCGCTTTTAGTCAGAGTGCCTTTGCAGGAGCAGTTAAACGAGACCGGCATGTGGAAGGTTTATACAGAAATTGAGCTTCCTCTTGTATTTACCCTGGATTCCATGGAAAAATGGGGGATTGAAGTCAGAGGTGAAGAGCTGAAAAGCTATGGGGATAAGCTGACTGTTCGTATTCAGGAGCTGGAGAAGCTGATCTGGCAGCAGGCAGGAGAAGAATTTAATATTAATTCGCCGAAACAGCTGGGTGTGATCCTTTTTGAAAAAATGGGAATCCAGGGCGGCAGGAAGACCAAAACAGGTTATTCCACATCAGCTGACATTTTGGAGAAGCTGGCTTTGGAATATCCCATTGTAAATGATATTCTTGAGTACAGACAGCTTGCCAAGCTGAAATCTACCTATGCAGATGGTCTTGGCGCTGTGATCGAAGCAGATGGAAGAATTCATTCCACCTTTAATCAGACAATCACTGCAACAGGAAGAATCAGCAGTACAGAACCTAACCTTCAGAATATTCCGGTCCGAATGGAGATGGGAAGACTGATCCGTAAGGTTTTTGTGCCGGAATCAGGCTTTGTTTTTCTGGATGCAGACTATTCCCAGATTGAGCTTCGTGTGCTGGCACATATGTCAGGAGATGAGAAGCTGATCTGTGCATACCGGGAGGCAGAGGATATCCACAGGCTGACTGCGTCCCAGGTGTTCCATGTACCTCTTGATCAGGTTACTCCTTTGCAGAGGCGAAATGCCAAGGCAGTCAACTTTGGTATTGTATACGGCATCAGCTCCTTTGGACTAAGCCGGGATCTAAGCATTACCCGTAAGGAAGCAGCCGCATATATTCAGAAGTATTTTGAAACATATCCAAGCATTAAAGGATTTCTTGATAAGCTGGTGGAGCAGGGGAAAGAAAAGGGTTATGTTTCCACTATGTTTGGCAGAAGACGTCCTGTGCCGGAGCTGAAATCCAGTAATTTCATGCAGCGCTCCTTTGGTGAGCGTGTGGCCATGAATTCTCCTATTCAGGGAACAGCAGCGGATATTATCAAAATTGCCATGAACCGTGTCTACAAGCGCCTCCTGGATGAGAATCTAAAGTCCAGGCTGGTACTGCAGGTACATGATGAGCTTCTGATCGAAACATGGAAGGATGAAATTCCTGAGGTTTCCAGAATTCTGGAGGAAGAGATGAAGGGAGCTGCACATCTGGCTGTGGAGCTGGAGGTGGATATGCATCAGGGAAATAACTGGTACGAGGCAAAATAAATGAGAGTCATAGGAATTACAGGAGGAGTTGGTGCCGGGAAAAGTACGGTGCTGTCCTACCTTGAAAAGAAATATAACGCATTTGTGATTCAGGCAGATGAAGTGGGCCATCTTGTGATGGAACCCGGCGGGGAATGTTATGAGCCGGTGATTTCTCTGTTTGGAAAAGATGTGCTGAAAAATGATAAAACTATTGACCGGAAGAAGGTTTCGGATGTAGTATTTGGGAAGCCGGATATGTTAGAGCAATTAAACAGTATTATCCATCCGGCTGTGAAGCGGTATATTCTGAAAAGCCTTAATGAAAAAAAGACACAGGGATGCAAGCTTTTCGTTGTGGAGGCTGCACTTTTTCTGGAAGAACATTATGATGAATTTTGTGACGAAGTGTGGTATATTCATACGGACACAGAGAACAGAATTCAAAGATTAATGAAGAACAGGGGGTACACCCGGGAGAAATCTCTTGGAATCATCCGAAATCAGGCAGCGGAGGAATATTTTCGCGCACATACAGATTATACAGTAGAAAATAACGGAGATCTGGAGAAAACATGGAAACAGATCGAAGAAGGAGTAAGAAGAAATGAGATTTTGCAGCATTGCCAGCAGTAGCAGCGGAAACTGTATTTATGTGGGTTCAGAAGAGACACATGTCCTGGTAGATGCAGGGATCAGCGGGAAAAAGATTGAACAGGGACTGAATCAGCTGGACCTTACTGGCAGTGATATTGATGCCATTTTGGTAACACATGAGCATAGTGATCATGTCAGCGGACTTGGAGTGATGGCGCGCAGATATCATATTCCCGTGTATACAACAGGCGGCACAGCAGATGCCATCAGCAGAATGAAGAATATGCAGAACCTTCCGGAGGATACCCTCCATGAGATCTGCGAGGATCAGGATTTTCACATTAAAGATCTGACCATCCATCCTTTTTCAATTCCTCACGATGCGGCACAGCCTGTAGGATACCGTCTGGAATGTCAGGATAAGGCTGTGGGAATTGCGACAGACCTCGGGAAATACAACGAATACATAGTAGATAATTTACAGAACCTGGATGCCATTTTACTGGAAGCAAACCATGACATACATATGCTTCAGGTGGGAAGCTATCCCTATTATCTGAAACAGCGTATCCTGGGAGACAGAGGACATCTTTCCAACGAAAATGCAGGAAGATTACTTTGCAGGCTTTTGCATGATGATATGAAAGCAATATTCCTGGGACATTTAAGTAAAGAAAACAATTATGAGGCTCTTGCCTATGAGACTGTGTGCTCAGAAGTAACCCTTGGAGATAATCCGTATAAATCCAGGGATTTTCAGATACAGGTTGCGAAACGGGACAGCATTTCAGAGGTAGTTATGCTGTAAGAGAATGAAATTCTCATCGTTTTTATATACAGTTAAATACGGGCAGCAGGCCCAGACACAGGAGGAACATCATGAAAAAAACAATCATTACAGTAGTAGGAAACGACAGAGTTGGTATTATTGCAAAGGTATGTACCTATCTTGCCCAGAATCAGGTTAATATCCTGGACATTACCCAGACAATTGTACAGGGATATTTTAGCATGATGATGGTTACAGATACCAATGCTTCTGAAAAAGAAATCACAGTACTTTCCAAAGAGCTGGAAGCACTGGGAAATGAAATCGGTGTAGTGATCCACTGCCAGCATGAGGATATTTTTAACGTAATGCATCGTATTTGACTCTGGTATCAAAGGGGTCAAAAAACCTTTTGACCCCAACATCATTATATTTGAAAGGAACATGAAACTATGATCAACATGTTTGAGGTAAACGAGACCAATAAAATGATCGAGCAGGAGAATCTGGATGTACGTACCATTACCCTTGGAATCAGCCTGCTGGATTGTATTGACAGTGATCTCGATAAAGTAAACGAAAAAATCTATAACAAAATAACGACTTATGCCAAGGACCTGGTGGAAACCGGAGAGAAAATCTCTGCACAGTACGGAATTCCCATTGTAAATAAGCGAATTTCCGTAACTCCTATCGGCCTGATCGGCGGAGCAGCCTGCAAGACTACAGAGGATTTCGTGACCATCGCAAAGACTCTTGACAAAGCTGCCAAGCAGGTTGGCGTAAACTTTATTGGCGGATATACAGCTCTTGTAAGCAAGGGAATGACACCTGCAGAGGAGCTTCTTATTCGCTCAATCCCTCAGGCACTTGCGTGCACGGAGCGGGTATGTAGCTCTGTAAATGTGGGTTCCACAAAGACCGGAATCAATATGGATGCTGTGAAGCTTATGGGAGAGATTATCCTTGAGACAGCAGAGGCTACCAAAGAGGTGGATTCTCTTGGCTGTGCCAAGCTGGTAGTATTTTGTAATGCACCGGATGACAACCCGTTTATGGCAGGTGCTTTCCACGGTGTTACAGAGGCAGACAGCATTATTAATGTAGGCGTCAGCGGACCTGGCGTTGTAAAGACTGCCCTTGAGAAGGTCAGAGGAGAGGATTTTGAGATTCTTTGCGAGACGATCAAGCGCACAGCCTTTAAGGTTACCCGTGTGGGCCAGCTGGTTGCCAGAGAAGCATCCAAGATGCTGGGCGTTCCTTTTGGCATTGTAGACCTTTCTCTTGCACCAACACCTGCAATCGGTGACAGTGTAGCTGAGATCCTGGAGGAGATCGGCCTTGAGAGAGCCGGAGCACCGGGAACTACAGCTGCCCTTGCGCTTCTTAATGACCAGGTAAAAAAAGGCGGTGTAATGGCATCTACAGCAGTAGGCGGATTAAGTGGTGCATTTATTCCGGTAAGTGAGGACCAGGGAATGATCGATGCAGTGACAGAGGGTGCTCTTACTCTTGAGAAGCTGGAAGCTATGACCTGTGTATGCTCCGTTGGTCTTGATATGATCGCCATTCCAGGAGATACCAAGGCTTCCACTATTTCCGGTATTATTGCAGATGAGGCGGCAATCGGTATGGTAAACCAGAAGACAACTGCAGTTCGTCTTATCCCGGTAATCGGAAAGGGTGTGGGAGAGACCGTTGAGTTTGGAGGTCTGCTCGGATATGCACCGATCATGCCTGTAAATAACTTCTCCTGCGAGGCCTTTGTGGCAAGAGGCGGACGTATCCCGGCACCGATCCACAGCTTTAAAAACTGATTGGCCAGTTGGAAAAATAACGAAATGGGCGAAATTACCACTTGACATTTCCACATTGCTGTGCTAAAGTATAAAGCAGTTAAACCGATGAGAAAGAGTAGTAAACCAGAGGTGACATTTGGTCATGATAAGAGTAAGTGATGACCTGACAGAGAGCGAAGGATGGTGTGATCTTCGTATGAAGCGGCTGGTGGAATGGACTTTCGAGGGCGGCCCGAAATTTTAATCTTAGAGTAGGCGCCGACGGGAACCGAACCCGTTACCAATCAGGAGTGTATGTTTGTACATGAGAAAGTGGACGATTTGTCAATTTGAGTGGCACCGCGATAATAAGATTTTATTACCGTCTCAAAGAACAACGAAAGGTTGTTCTAGAGACGGTTTTTTACGTAGCAGAAGTAATTGGAAATTGCTTCGCATATCATGTCACTCATTCTTTCTCGCAGACAAGATGCAGGGGAACGGCTAAGTAATCCCCCAGCCAATTTTAAGAGAGAGAGGAAAACAACTATGAAAAAAAGAATGATCGCAATCGCAGCAGCAACAATGGCAACTATGATGATGACAACACCTGTTTTTGCAGAGGATTATAAGATCGGTATCTGCAACTATGTAGACGATGCATCTCTGAATCAGATCGTGGACAATCTGGAGAACCGTCTTAAAGAAATCGGAGAAGAGAAGGGTGTAAATTTCGAAATCTCTTATGACAATTGTAATGCAGATGCAAATGTTATGGAGCAGATCATTTCTGACTTCCAGGCAGATGGTGTGGACCTGATGGTAGGCGTTGCAACACCTGTAGCTATGCGTATGCAGGCAAGCACAGAAGGAACAGACATTCCTGTTGTATTTTCAGCAGTTTCTGATCCGGTTGGAGCAGGACTTGTAGAATCCTTAGAGGAGCCAGGAGCAAATCTTACCGGAACAAGCGATTATCTGGATACCGCTTCCATTATGAAGCTGATTGAAGCTGTAAATCCGGACACTAAGAAAATCGGACTTTTATATGATATCGGACAGGATTCATCTACAGCAGCTATTGAAGCAGCGAAAGCTTATATGGATGAAAACGGAATTGAATATGTAGAACGCACCGGAACCACCACAGATGAGGTACAGCTTGCAGCAGATGCACTTGTTGCAGATGGCGTGGACGCAGTGTTTACCCCGACTGACAACACCATCATGACAGCAGAGCTTTCTATCTATGAGAAATTCATTGATGCAGGAATCTTACACTACACAGGCGCTGATTCCTTTGCATTAAACGGAGCCTTTGCAGGCTACGGCGTTGACTATGCAAACCTTGGAGCCAAAACAGCCGATATGGTTGCGGATATTCTTTTAAACGGTGCAGATCCGGCATCTACTCCTGTAGAGACCTTTGATAATGGAACTGCAACTGTAAATACAGAAACCTGCGAGGCACTTGGCCTTGATTTTGAAACCGTCAAAGCAGCTATGGGACCTCTTTGCACACAGGTAAATGAGATCACTACAGCAGAGAGCTTTGATGAACTGGAAGAAAAATAACCGGAGGAAAAAATTGTGACACTGGCTACTGCACTCTCCTTAGGAGAAACTGCCCTGAAACTGGGACTGATCTGTTCGCTGACTGTCCTTGCATTATTTTTAAGCTATTCCATGCTGAATGTCTGCGACCTTTCTACAGACGGCTGCTTTACACTGGGAGCCGCTGTAGGAGCCGCTGTGGCAGTCAGCGGACATCCTTTTTTATCTATTATAGCGGCAATGCTTGCCGGAATCTGCTCCGGCTTTGTAACCGGATTTCTGCAGACGAAGATGGGCGTGGACAGCCTGCTTGCAGGAATTATTGTGAATACAGGCTTGTATTCTATTAATATTGCAGTGATGGGGGGCTCCTCCCTGATTAATATGAACCGTACAGACACCGTATTTTCCATGATGAAGGATGCTCTGGCAGATACCCCTTTGAAGGGAAGGGCAGACATTATTGTTGCCCTTATTGCAGTAGCAGCAGTTGTGGCATTTCTTGTGATTTTTTTAAAAACACGGCTTGGTCTTGCAATCCGTGCAACCGGCAATAATGCGGATATGGTGAAATCATCCTCCATCAATCCTGTATTTACAACAATTGTGGGACTTTGTATTGCAAACTCCTTTACAGCCCTGTCCGGATGCCTGCTTTCCCAGTCACAGAAATCTGTGGATATCAACATTGGCCAGGGAATGGTTACCATTGCACTTGCCTCTCTTTTGATCGGAGGAACTATTCTTGGTAAAGGCGGAATTTTTGTAAGAGCTGTGGGTATGGTTCTTGGTTCCTTTGTTTTCCGTCTGGTATATACGGTTGCCTTGAGATTAAATATGCCGGCATTTATGCTGAAGCTGGTATCCTCTGTGATCGTCATTCTGGCAATTTCCGGTCCATACCTGAAACGGCAGTGGCCGCAGCTGAAGCGAAGAATGACACACAAGAAGGGAGGAATCTGAACCATGCTGAAGCTTTCACATATTTCCAAAACCTTTAATCCGGGTACTGTTAATGAGAAGGTGGCTATTCAGGATCTGTCCCTTCACCTTGAAAAGGGTGATTTTGCAACGATCATCGGTTCCAACGGAGCCGGCAAGTCTACTATGTTTAATGCCATCTGCGGAGACTTTTTTACGGACTCTGGTTCTGTTGTACTGGATGGACAGGATATTACCTTTATGCCACAGCATGTCAGAGCCAAGAACATCGGACGACTTTACCAGGATCCCATGAGGGGGACTGCACCTGGCATGACCATCGAGGAGAACCTTGCTCTTGCTGCAGGGAAGGGCGGATGGCTTTCCCGTATTTCCAGAAGCGACCGGGAACGGTTCCGCGAGCAGCTTGCGCTTCTTGATATTGGACTGGAGAATCGCATGAATCATCCGGTTGGCCTTCTGTCCGGAGGTCAAAGACAGGCACTTACCCTTCTGATGGCTACCATGAATCCACCTAAGCTTCTTCTTCTGGATGAGCATACAGCTGCTCTTGATCCGGGCACTGCTGAAAAGGTTCTGAATCTGACAAAGCGCATCGTGCAGGAACATCATCTGACCTGTCTGATGATCACTCATAATATGCAGTCAGCCCTGGAGCTTGGCAACCGCATTTTGATGATGGATTCCGGAAATATTGTTCTGGATATCAAGGAAGAAGAAAAGAAAGGTCTTACTGTAGAGGGGCTTCTTGATAAGTTTAAGGTGGGCGCCGGAAAGAAGCTGGATAATGACAGGATTCTTCTTTCCAACGAGAAATAAAGGTATCATATAATTACAATTTGCTGCTTGTATTCATGGATATAGGAGGTACCGCTTTTTTGAGCCAGCATACTTTCGTAAAGATTGGAGGCAAAGGTGGTTTCGCTTAGCAATGAAAGGGCAGCTAAGGACTGTGGTCCGCATAATATCTGGTCTGCATTGGCAAGCTTGGTAAGCAGGGGAATATGCCCCTGCTTTTTTATTTCGCCAAGAAGAGCCAAACTGCTTCTCTTAAAGCCAAGAACCCTGGCATAAGGAATCTGCTCTGGTGTTTTATGAATATGAAGAAGCATGTGAAGAAGTGCTCTTTGGATTCTGGTTCTGGTAATGTCTTTGGTTTTCAGAAGCTGGGCAAAACCGGAAAAGGTTTCGTACCGATCCCTGCAGGCAAGAATCCTTCTGGCAAGGGACCGGGACATGTCCAGATAAGTACACAGGCTTTCTTCCGTTTCCTGAAGAAGGCAATAACGGTACAGACTGTCAAAATCGTTTTCCAGAAGAAATCTGTTTGAGAAAACAGATTTATAAAACAATTCCTGACAGGGTGCGGGGAGAAAATCACAGGTCAGTGCAGTAAGAGGCAAAGAGGAATCAGAAGCATTCAGACTGCCAGAGCCTTTATTTGCCTGCACAATGGTACTGCGGATAGCAGAAGCAGAAGGAAAGCTGCCGGCAGACAAGGTATGCGCATGGTAGCCGCTCCCTTCACGCTTTATGGCGGCCGGGATCATGGAACTGCCTTCTCTTAGAATGGCTTTGCAGTATTCTATTCCCAGAATATTGTTGGGGGAGGAGAGAACCTGCTGGTATCTTTCTGCCTTATGCTCCGGAAAAAGGGCAGCAAGAGCCAGACTTCTTGCACGGGGAAAGGTCATTCCCTCCTTCAGATTCTGGCGAAGGGCATTCTGAAAAGCTTCCGGCTCGTCGATAAGAAGACGGGCCAGCTCCATGAGAATATCTGCGTCTCCGCATTCGCTTCCAAAGCAGAGGATGTCTGTCACTCCAAGCCCGTTAAGAAGCTGTACGCCGCCTTTTGCAAAAAGCTCTGCACTTGCAGAAGCACAGGCAGTGGGAAGCTCCAGAACAAGATCGGCTCCTGCACGAAGAGTCATCTCGGCACGCACATATTTGGAAAAAAGAGCAGGAGTCCCTCTTTGCACAAAGTCTCCGCTCATGGCAATGATCACATAATCAGCGCCTAAGCTTTTTTTTACATAATCAATCTGATATTTATGCCCTGTATGAAAGGGATTATATTCTGCAATGATTCCGGCTGCTTTCATAAATTGCACCTCAAAAAATACGTTGTTATTCCATATTCTAACATTGAAACGCTTGAAATACAAGGTCAGGTGGCGTATAATGGGAGTAAGTTACTAGAGGGCTGTCTGCCAAGACACAGATAACCCGGAGGAACAAATGAAAGGAGCCATTTAATCATGGGATTTATTGATGTAATCAAAGAAAGAGCAAAATCCAACATTAAGACAATCGTACTGCCAGAGACAGAGGATATGAGAACTCTTGAAGCAGCAGACAAAATTTTAAAAGAAGGAATTGCTAAGCTTGTACTTGTAGGTAATGAGGAAGCAGTTAAGAAGAGCGCAGCTGAGGGCGGCTTCGACATTTCCGGCGCACAGATCGTAGATCCTGCAACATCTGAGAAGACTCAGGGATATATTGACAAGTTAGTAGAATTAAGACAGAAAAAAGGCATGACACCAGAGCAGGCTAAGGAGATTCTTCTGAACCAGTATCTGTACTATGGTGTTATGATGGTTAAGATGGGCGATGCAGACGGTATGGTATCCGGTGCCTGCCATTCTACAGCTGATACATTAAGACCATGCCTTCAGATCCTGAAGACCAAACCGGGAACCAAGCTTGTTTCCGCATTCTTCCTGATCATTGTTCCGGATTGCGAGTACGGTGCTAACGGTGCATTCGTATTTGGTGATTCCGGTCTGAACCAGAACCCGAATCCGGAAGAGCTTGCAGCAATCGCAGCTTCTTCTGCAGAATCCTTCGAGCTTCTTGTACAGGAGCAGCCTGTAGTTGCTATGCTTTCCCATTCCACCAAGGGAAGTGCTAAGCACGCTGATGTTGATAAGGTTGTTGAGGCTACCAGAATTGCTAAAGAGCAGAACCCAGACCTTGCACTTGACGGAGAATTCCAGCTTGATGCAGCTATCGTTCCAAGCGTAGGCGCATCCAAAGCTCCGGGAAGCCCGGTTGCAGGTAAGGCTAACGTCCTGATCTTCCCAGACCTTGATGCAGGAAACATCGGATACAAACTGGCTCAGCGTCTTGCTAAGGCAGAAGCTTACGGACCTATCACACAGGGTATCGCAAAACCTGTAAACGACCTGTCCCGTGGATGCTCCGCTGACGATATCGTTGGTGTTGTTGCAATCACATCCGTACAGTGCCAGGCTCAGGACTAATTAAATATTCATACATAAGGTGTCGGGGAAGGGAGTTTGCTTTCCCCGTTATCTTACATAATCATGTAAACAGGAGAGTAAAAAAATGAATGTATTGGTAATTAACTGCGGTAGTTCTTCTTTAAAATACCAGCTGATCGATTCTGAGACAGAAGCAGTTCTTGCAAAAGGTCTTTGCGAGAGAATCGGCATCGACGGAAGACTGGTATACCAGAAAGCCGGAAATGACAAA
>CAKRKL010000043.1 GCA_934358405.1 uncultured Blautia sp. | reverse complement strand
AAGCGAGGTTGAATTAAAATGAATACATGGGAAGCAAATATTCGTAAAGTAGTACCCTATACTCCGGGAGAACAGCCAAATGAACCGGATATGATCAAGCTGAATACCAATGAAAATCCGTATCCCCCGGCTCCTGGTGTGGCAAAAGCTCTTCAGGAGCTGGAGGAAGACACCCTTCGACTTTATCCGGATCCTGCTGCCGAAGCTTTAGTGCATGCAATTGCACAGAACTATGGACTGAAGGATGAACAGGTATTTGTGGGAGTTGGCTCTGATGATGTGCTGGCAATGAGTTTTCTTACCTTTTTTAATTCGGAGAAGCCTGTTCTTTTTCCTGATATTACCTATTCCTTTTATGATGTATGGGCAGATCTGTTTCGCATTCCTTATGAGCGCAAGGCTCTGGATGAGAATTTCTGCATTCGCAAAGAAGATTATTTTGTAGAAAACGGTGGAATTATTTTTCCGAATCCAAATGCTCCTACAGGAGTAGAGCTTGTGCAGGCTGACATAGAAGAAATCCTGCAGCATAATCCGGATGTGATTGTAATTGTGGATGAGGCTTATGTGGACTTCGGGGCACAGTCAGCACTTGGACTGATTGATAAATACGACAATCTGCTAGTAGTGCAAACCTTCTCAAAGTCCCGTTCTATGGCCGGAATGAGAATTGGTTTTGCCTGCGGTAATAAGCTGCTGATTAAATATCTTAATGATGTAAAATATTCTTTTAACTCTTACACAATGGATCGTGCTACTTTGGCAACAGGCGTAGCTGCTATTGAAGATAAGAGATATTTTGAAGAAACCTGCAATAAGATTATGGATACAAGAGAGTGGACCAAGAAAGAGCTTAAAGCCTTGGGCTTTTCATTTCCGGATTCCAAAACAAACTTTATCTTTGCTTCACATGAAAGCTGTCCTGCAAGTGAGTTGTTTGCAGCACTTCGTCAGGAGCACATTTATGTGAGATATTTCCCCAAGCCGCGAATTGACAATTATCTTCGCATTACAGTGGGAACTCAGGAAGAAATGGAGAAGCTAATAGAATTTCTGAAAAAATATTTGAAAAAATGAGAAAGAAAAAATTAATGAAAAAAAGTATAATATGCTGCATATTGGCAGCATCTATGGCATTGTCCGGGACCTCTGCCGTAGCGGAAGGCTTTTCCCAGGGGGATGTGACCTGGGAAAGCGAAGCGGCACAGGAGAGTGAATTATGGGACAATGATGATGAGGTTTATCAATCAGAAGAGATAGAAGATGAAACCGGGGATGAAGCCGAACAGCCGGATTTGGAGCAGGAAACATTTTCCGACGGAAAAACAGAGGAACTGGACGGCTTTGGAAGTCTGGATACAAACCAGGGATTTATGGATGGTGAGACTGCAGATGATGGGGAAACATCGGAAGGGGAGTCGTCTGCTCTTACAGAAGAAGAAATCGAAGCTCAGCTTGAACCCATCCGTGAGCTTGAGCCAATAAGCTATGTGGACCCTCCTGAGGGAGCTGACAGTGATACTGGTAGTGTAGGGGGTGCAAGAGCTGCCTCCTATCCGGCGAAATATGATCCAAGAGGAAGCTTAGCCATTCCGGTGCGGAACCAGAAGCCATCCAATATGTGCTGGGCATATACGCTGGCATCCAATCTGGAAATTTCATTTTTGAGAGCAGGAGCCGGACTTTTTGATTTATCGGAAGAACATCTTGCCTACTTCTTTGCCAACAGACAGAATGATCCTCTTGGAAATACGCCAAATGACAGAAACAATGTTCTTCATTCCTACCGTGATGGAGGTAATCAGACCTTGGCTGCTATTTTCCTTAGTTCCTGGAGCGGGATGGCGCTGGAAGCTCAGGTGCCTTATGAGACAAATGAAGACCATACTCTGGATTCTGATAGTGTACCATCTTTAGGGATGGCATATACAACCTCTGCATATCTGGAAAATGCTGCATTTTCCTCTTATTCAGTTCAGAAAATCAAAAATCTGATCTCAGAATATGGCTCTGTCTCCATGTCCTTTGGAATGTATGACAGCTACTACAATCCTCGTACATATGCATATAGCTATCCGGGAAGCGCAGGCGTGAATCATGCCATAACTCTGGTTGGCTGGGACGATAATTTTGCGAAGGAGAATTTTAATTCCAATTGCAATGTAACCTCAAATGGTGCATGGATCGTCCGTAACAGTTGGGGGAATGCCTGGGGAGATGACGGATACTTTTATCTTTCCTATGAAAACAAATGTAATTACAATATTGTAGCAGCAGAAGCAGTAACAAGTCCGAAATACAAGAATAATTATTTTTATGATGGTTCCTGCGCTTTAAGTAAAATGAAGCTTTATCCATCCGGAAGCGGTGGAATCTCCTCCATTGCCAATGTTTTTCAGGCAAAAGCAGGAAATGGAAAAGGGGAAGCATTAGGCGAGGTTGTTTTGTCCACTTACACAGATGGTGGCTCTTACAGTATTCAGGTCTATACGAATCTGAAGGATTCCGGTGATCCGGTAAGCGGAACTCCCGCGTATAGTACGCCTGTGACCTTTTACCAGGAGCATGCAGGTATTTCAACAGTAACAGTTCCGGAAGTAACGCTGATGAATAAAACACTGTATTCTGTGGTGGTAACGAATATTGGCTCAGGAGCTGTAGAGTATCTTTGCGAAACAAATAATGCTTACAGCTGGGTAGAATTTGATGCAGATTTAAAGGCTGATCAGAGCTTTTGCTATCATGATAAAAACGGCTGGAGTGATTTCGCAAAAACAAGTCCCAGTGCCTGCGCCAGAATCAAGGCTCATACCAGAACTCTGGATAGTGAGGTAAGTCCCGGGAAACCAGCTTCCTTTAAGGCAAAAGCCGAGGCTTACAATCGTGTAAAGCTGACCTGGAAGAAGGTTTCCGGTGTGTCCGGATATCAGATTTACAGGAAAGAGGCAGGGGGCAAATACAAGAAGGTTTGTACTGCTTCCTGGAAGGATACTTCCTGGACAGATAAGAAAGTAAATCCCGGAATTTCCTATGTATATAAGATTCGTTCGTACAGCATGGTTTCCGGCACAGCCAGGTGCTCCGGCTTTAGCGGAGAAAAAAAGGCAAAAACCACATTATCCGTTCCTGTAGTTACGGTAAAGGTTTCTCCTGATCTTTATAATACTGTGAACTGGAAAAAAATTTCAGGAGCCTCCGGATATATGGTTTATCGAAAAACGGCCTCCGGAAAATGGACGAAGCTCACGACTATTAAAAAATCTTCCACTATCACCTACAAGGACAAAAAGATCAGTGCCAATACGATATACGAATATACAGTGCGGGCTTATCGCAATGTAAATGGCAAAAAAGCAACAAGCAGCTATAAATCCAGTGGAAAATACAAGTCAGCACCTGCCAGACAAACCATTACATCTGTATCAAATGAGAAGAAGGGCTTATGCCTGAAATGGAAGGCTCAGAAAAAATGTGACGGTTACTATATTTACCGCAAGATTGGAAATGGTAAATATAAGCGTGTTGCAACTATTAAAAAGGGAAGCACTTCATCCTGGACAGATAAGAAAGTGACGAAGGGCAAAAAATACGGATATTATGTATGCGCTTATGTAAAAGAGCCAAGTGGCGTGGTAAAAAGCAGATATAAAGCTTCCTCATTGGTTCGCAGAACAAAATAAAGAATGAAAGCATACATTTGATATCTGAACATTGTTATAATTGTGTCGAAGTACTCAGATATGTGTCGACAAATAATTCTTGCAATGAAAAAGTTCTGATGTGTATAATATAGGGCAAAGGTATTCCTTTGCAATTGATATGGACAGAGCGCTGCTGATATGCTATGATAAAAAAGACATGTCCGTTTAGACTAAATACCAGTAACTGTTCGTGTATTTACAGTTACGTGTACATTTTCAATATAACGTGATAACAGTGCCAACAAGTCTTTTGACACTGTTATCATCATAATATTTCTGTCCTATCAGACATTTGTACCCAGTAGAAATGAAATATAATTTAGACGAGAATAAGTCGAAGAGGTAGATGGTTAATGAGAGAAAAATACGAATCGTTACCTCTGGCAGAGCTGAAGAAAATTGCGAAGGTCAGAGGATTAAAGGGCATTTCTGTTATGAGAAAGCCTGAGTTAATTGAACGTATGCTGGAAGAAGACAAAAAAGAAGAAGCTGAGAAAGAAGCTGCAAAAGAACCGGAGAAGATAACTGCAAAAGAAGTTGCAAGAGAACCGGAGAAGGTACCTGCAAAAGAACCTGTAAAAGCAAGGACTATTGTGAGAAGGAACCCGGAATTTCGAAATAATTATCCGGCGAGAAATGAGGAGACCGAGCAGACTTGTGAGAGTGCAGAGCATGTAAGTAATACCTATAATGTTCCGGCAGAAACTGTTCAGCTGGACAGCGGCGAACGTGCCAACGGAATTCTGGAGGTTATGCCGGATGGCTTCGGATTTATCAGAAGCGAGAATTATCTTCCTGGGGAGAATGATATTTATGTTTCACCGTCTCAGATCAGAAGATTTAATCTGAAGACAGGAGACATTATTCAGGGAAATATAAGAATTAAGACGCAGAGCGAGAAATTCAGTGCTCTTTTGTATGTAACATCTATCAATGGCTTTCACCCAAGTGAAGGTCAAAAGAGATATAATTTTGAAAATATGACTCCCATTTTCCCGGATGAGCGTCTGATCATGGAGCGTCCTGGTGGAACTACAGCCATGCGTATTGTGGATCTGATCAGTCCTATCGGAAAGGGTCAGCGAGGCATGATCGTTTCCCCGCCTAAGGCTGGTAAGACAACCCTTCTTAAAGACGTTGCCAAGTCCATCCTGAAAAATAATAAGGATATGCATCTGATCATCCTTCTTATTGATGAGCGTCCGGAGGAGGTTACCGATATTAAAGAAGCAATACAGGGACCAAATGTGGAGGTTATCTATTCTACATTTGATGAGCTTCCGGAGCATCATAAGCGTGTGTCCGAGATGGTTGTGGAGCGTGCACGCCGTCTTGTGGAGCATAAGCAGGATGTTGTGATTCTTCTGGATTCTATTACCAGACTGGCAAGAGCCTATAACCTGGTAGTGCCGCCAAGCGGAAGGACTCTGTCAGGTGGTCTTGATCCGGGGGCACTTCATATGCCTAAGCGCTTCTTTGGTGCAGCCCGCAATATGCGTGAGGGAGGCAGTCTTACCATTCTTGCCACTGCACTGGTTGATACAGGAAGCAAGATGGATGATGTAATATATGAGGAGTTTAAAGGAACCGGTAATATGGAGCTTGTTCTTGACCGTAAGCTTCAGGAGAAGCGTGTATTCCCGGCAATTGATATTCAGAAATCAGGAACCAGACGGGAGGATCTTCTTCTTAGCAAAGAGGAGCAGGAAGCGGTCTATATTATGCGAAAAGCTCTCAACGGAATGAAGTCTGAGGATGCTGTGGAACAGATTTTGAATATGTTTGCCCGTACCCGAAACAATGCAGAGTTTGTGCAAACTATAAAAAAACAGAAATTTTTATAAATAACTTGCATTTCTCATAACAGCATGCTATAATCAGTAGGCTGTGTAAAGTGTGAATTCGTCAGATTCAACGCAAATAAAATAGAATGAATATAGAGAGGTGAAAATCATGAGAGAAGGAATCCATCCGAATTACTATCAGGCAACTGTAACCTGCAACTGCGGTAATACTTTTGTAACAGGTTCTACCAAGCAGGACATCCACGTAGAAATCTGCTCCAAATGTCATCCGTTCTATACAGGACAGCAGAAAGCTACTCAGGCTCGCGGACGTATCAATAAGTTCAATGAGAAATACGGCCTGAATAAATAATTTGAATATTACTGAATGAGAAGGTTGAGGTTGGGAAATCTCAACCTTTCTTTGTTACTGCCGATTTACTATGAAAGTCCCAGACGGCAGCCAAGAATGAGCCATGCTTCGCATGAGCGAATTCTTGGATATCGGATGGGCTAGACCGTATGAGTAAGTAGGGCGATAGCCCGGATTACGAATACGGTCGGCAGCTGTGGGAGCGCCGATAGGCGCGGAACAGCTGACTTTCATTATGGTGATGTCGCCGGCAGGCGACATGTCCGATTTACAGGAGGATAAAATGAAACCATCAAACATCGGTGGACAGGCTGTCATGGAAGGAATTATGATGCGTCATAAGGACAAGTATTCCATTGCAGTCCGTCGTCCTGACAACGAAATTGAGCTGAAAACAGAAGATTACAAATGCATTTTCGGCAAGGCAAAAATCTGGAGAAAGCCTATTATCCGCGGAATGGTAAGCTTTGTGGATTCACTGGTAACAGGGACTAAGTGTCTGATGTACTCTGCTGAGATTGCAGGAGATGAGGAGGATGAAGAGGAGACAAAGAAAAATGCTGCTCTTTCCGCAGAAGAATTAGAAGCCAAGAAGAAAAAGGAAGACAAGGCATTCAAGGTGCTGCTATATGTGACAGTAGCCTTTTCGATTGTGATATCCGTTGCTGCGTTTATGCTGCTTCCGTATGTGCTTGCAAGCCTTTGCCGCAAGGTTGGAGCCTCAGAGTTTGTGGTTACGATTGTGGAGGCCTTTGTAAAGCTTGGACTGTTTATGGGTTACATGCTTCTGATCTCCAGAATGAAGGACATTCAGAGAACCTTCATGTACCACGGTGCAGAGCATAAATGCATTAACTGTGTGGAAAATGGCAAACCGCTTACCGTGGAGAATGTGCTGGAAAGCTCAAGATTTCACAGACGATGCGGAACCAGCTTTTTGTTTTTGGTTATGCTGGTAAGTATTTTTCTGCACTTTATTTTCGTGCTTGTTCCATTTTACTGGCTGCGCCTTTTCGGACGTTTGCTTATGATACCTGTTGTATCAGGAATTTCTTTTGAAATTATTCAGTGGGCAGGAAGAACAGATAATAAACTTGCCCTTATGATGAGTAAGCCTGGAATGGCAATGCAGAAGTTTACTACCAAGGAGCCTACAGCAGATATGGCAGAGGTTGCCATTAAGGCCGTAGAAGCTGTATTTGACTGGAGAGCATATCTGAAAGAAGAATTTGATCTGGATATTCCCTATGAAGCTTCAGAAGAGGCTTCTCATAAGGAATGTCAGGAGAGTACATCAGAAGCAGGTACAGTTCAATGATCTCTCTGGAAGCATTATTAAAAGAAGGAACTACAGTTCTGGAAGAAAACAAAATCCAGGAAGCCAGGTTAGATGCTTGGCTTCTTTTGGAGTATGTGACAGGTATAAGCCGTGCCCTTTATTATGCCGATCCCGGGAAAATGCTGGAGAAAGAAAAGGCAGATGAATACAGGCAGCTGATCCGGCAAAGAGCGGAGCATATTCCCCTGCAGCACATTACGCATCAGGCTTATTTTATGGGCTTTGAATTTTATGTGAATGAGAATGTACTGATTCCAAGACAGGATACGGAGACATTGGTAGAGAAAGCACTGGAGATACTGCAAGGGCAGGATAAGCCCCGGATTCTGGATATGTGTACCGGATCAGGCTGCATTTTATTAAGTATTCTTGCCATGAAGGAGAACGCAATTGGAATAGGAGCTGACGTTTCTGACAAGGCTCTTCTTGTGGCAAGACGAAATGCAGAAGGGTTAAATGTGGCTGACCGGGCAGAATTTGTGGAAAGTGACTTATTTTTGTCACCTTTTTTTAAAGAAACTACTGGTAAAGAAGTACCACTATATGATATCCTTATCTCAAATCCTCCTTATATCAGAAGTGCAGTGATCAATAATCTTATGGAAGAGGTAAAGGGACATGATCCGAGAATTGCATTGGATGGTCATGAGGATGGATTGTATTTTTACCGGAGGATCGTATCAGAGGGGAAAGCCTATCTAAGAGAAGAGGGCTGGATGTTATTTGAAATCGGATATGATCAGGGTGAGGATGTGTCAACGCTGCTTAAGGAAGCCGGCTTTATCCATGTACAGGTAATAAAGGATCTGGCAGGGCTGGACCGAGTGGTGCTTGGCCAGAAATCCGTTGATATAAGTAAATAAACCAGAGCGTGCCGCCAGAGCATACCAAAGCTCTGGAGCATATGAAATTTTTGATACAGGAGGAGAAACATGTTTGACAAGTTGGACGATTTGCTCATACGTTTCGAGGAGGTTCTGAACGAATTAGGTGAGCCGGATGTAACTGCAAATCCGGACCGCTTCCAGAAGCTTATGAAGGAACAGAGCGACCTGCAGCCAATTGTGGACACCTATAAGGAATATAAGAAGAATAAAGAAACGATTCAGGATAGTCTTTCCATGCTGGAAGAAGAGAAGGATGAAGAAATGAGAGAGATGCTTAAAGAGGAGCTTTCAGATGCCAGAAAGCATGTGGAAGAGCTGGAGCATGAGCTGAAGATCCTTCTTCTGCCTAAGGACCCCAATGACAATAAGAATGTTATTGTTGAGATCCGCGCAGGTGCAGGTGGAGATGAGGCTGCCCTTTTTGCTGCAGAAATTTACAGAATGTATGTGAAATATGCAGAATCCAGACGCTGGAAAACAGAAATGATGAGCTTGAATGAAAATGGTATCGGTGGATTTAAGGAGGTAACCTTTATGATCAACGGTACCGGAGCATATTCCAGACTGAAGTATGAAAGCGGTGTACATCGTGTACAGCGTGTTCCGGAGACTGAATCAGGTGGAAGAATCCATACCTCCACATGTACAGTTGCGATTATGCCGGAGGCAGAGGAGATTGATTTCCATCTGGATATGAATGATTGTAAATTTGACGTATTCCGTGCATCCGGAAATGGTGGTCAGTGTGTCAATACCACAGACTCTGCAGTTCGACTGACTCATATCCCTACAGGAATCGTTATTTCCTGTCAGGATGAGAAATCTCAGCTGAAGAATAAGGATAAGGCTTTGAAGGTGCTTCGTTCCCGTCTGTATGAGATGGAGCTTGCAAAGCAGCATGATGCAGAGGCTGAGGCAAGAAGAAGCCAGATCGGTACAGGAGATCGTTCTGAAAAGATCAGAACCTATAATTTCCCGCAGGGGCGTGTGACGGATCATCGTATTAAGCTGACTCTTCACAGACTGGACAATATTCTCAATGGAGATCTGGATGAAATTATTGACAGTCTGATCGCAGCAGATCAGGCGGTGAAGCTGAGCAATCTTCAGGAGCAGTAATCTGTGTTTTGCTGCTATACAGAATGCAGACAGTTAAGAAAGGCATGCCGGGAACACTTCAAAATACAGGTTTTCGGATGCAATATAATAGAATAAAAGAATATAGCACAATAAAGGGAGGGTACACCTATGAAGAAAACAGCACTTGTAATTATGGCAGCCGGAGTTGGCAGCCGCTTTGGAAATGGAATCAAACAGCTTGCACCGGTCGGACCAAATGGTGAGATCATTATGGATTACTCTATTCGTGATGCTTTGGAAGCCGGATTTAACAAAATTGTGTTTATTATCCGCAAGGATCTTGAAGAAGAATTCAAGAACACCATTGGTGCCCGCGTATCCAAAATTGCAGAGGTTGCATATGCATATCAGGAGATGGAGAAGCTTCCGGAAGGCTTTACCAAGCCGGCAGACAGAACCAAACCATGGGGAACCGGACATGCAGTTATCTGCGCAAGAGAATTTCTGACCGAGCCCTTTGCAGTAATCAATGCAGATGATTACTATGGCAAGGAAGCCTATGTAAAGGTGCATGATTATCTGGTTCAGGATCAGCCACAGGATGATATTCTTCATATTTGCATGGCTGGTTTCCGCCTTGGAAATACACTGAGTGATAACGGAAGTGTTACAAGAGGTCTCTGCCATATTACAGACGGCAAGCTTACAGGTGTAACAGAGACACATAACATTTTCAAAACTGCAGATGGTGCGGAGAGCCGCGAGGATGGACAGCCGGCAGAGAAGCTGGATCTGAATGAGCTTGTTTCCATGAATATGTGGGGACTGACACCGGCATTTATGGATACTTTATATAATGGCTTTGTAGAATTCCTTGAGAATGTGAAGCCAGGAGATATCAAAGCTGAATATCTGCTTCCGGTTATGATCGACCAGCTGATTCAGAAGGGAACCGCACAGGTAGACGTACTCGAAACCAAGGATACCTGGTTTGGCGTAACCTATCAGGAAGATAAGGAAGTTGTGATCAAGGCATTTAAGGAGCTTACAGAAGCAGGAGTTTATCCAAACGGACTTTATTAATTAAGGATAAGAACAGTCAGTCAACAAGGAGGATAATATTATGGGAAAATATTTTGGAACAGACGGATTTAGAGGAGAAGCTAATGTTCAGCTGACAGTTGATAATGCATTCAAGGTAGGTCGCTATGTAGGATGGTATTATGGACGTGACCACAAGGCCAAGATCGTAATCGGCAAGGATACCAGAAGAAGCAGCTATATGTTTGAGTATGCTTTGGTAGCCGGTCTTACTGCTTCCGGTGCAGATGTTTACCTTCTTCATGTAACCACCACACCAAGTGTATCATTTGCAGTTCGTACAGAAGATTTTGACTGTGGTATTATGATTTCCGCAAGTCATAATCCATTTTATGATAACGGAATCAAGCTTCTGAATGGAAACGGACAGAAAATTGAGGCAGAGATCGAGGAGCGCATTGAGGCTTATATTGATGGTGAGATTGAAGAACTTCCACTTGCCCGCAAGGAAGATATCGGACGTACTATTGATTTTGCATCAGGAAGAAACCGTTATATCGGATATCTGATTTCTATTCCAAGCCGTGATTTCAAGAATGTAAAGGTTGGTCTTGACTGTGCAAACGGAAGCTCCTCTGCTATTGCAAAAAGCGTATTCGAGGCACTTCAGGCGAAGACCTATGTAATCAATAACCAGCCGGATGGAACAAATATTAACACAAACTGTGGCTCTACTCATATTGAAGTGCTTCAGAAATACGTGGTGGACAACGGACTGGATATCGGATTCGCTTATGATGGAGATGCTGACCGCTGTATCGCAGTAGATCATCGCGGAAATATCATTGACGGAGATAAGATAATGTATGTCTGCGGTAAGTATCTGATGGAGCAGGGTAAATTAAACGGAAATACAGTTGTTACAACTGTTATGTCCAATATGGGACTTTACAAGGCTCTGGAGCGTGAAGGAATGCGTTATGAGCAGACAGCTGTAGGTGATAAATACGTTGCAGAGAATATGCTTGCAAACAATTACAGTATCGGAGGCGAGCAGTCCGGACATATTATTTTCAGCCGCTATGCTGCTACAGGTGATGGTATCCTTACTTCCCTGATGCTTATGGAGGCATGTGTAGATAAGAAATCCACTCTCTGTGATCTTGCGAAGGAGATGAAGGTATATCCGCAGGTGCTTCGCAATGTGCGTGTTGCAGACAAGAAGGTTGCCCGTGAGAATCCAAAGATGCTTGAGGCTGTAGATGCAGCTGCAAAGGCTCTTGGAGATGCCGGACGTATTTTAGTCCGTGAAAGCGGAACTGAGCCGTTGATCCGTGTTATGGTGGAGGCTGAGACAGATGAGCTTTGCCATAAATATGTAGATAGTGTTGTGGAAGTAATGGAAGCCGAAGGGCTGATTATTGGTTGAGAATGAAAATCAGAAAAACAGCAGTGATACTTTCAGCCTGCATGGGAATGGTTCTTCTGGCAGGCTGCAATAGTGAAAAACAGAAGACCTTTGATGAAGCTGTGAAGGATCTGCAGCAGGAAAATTATGAGTATGCGCTGGAGGAATTTTCGGATTCCGTAAACAATGGCATAAATCTGGCTGTTTCCTATCGCGGAATCGGTATCTGTCAGATGCGTCTGGGAAATTATGAGGATGCTATAGAGGCGTTTTCCAGTGCGCTTGGTCAGGACAAGGTAAGTAAAGCTATGGCAAGGGATCTTTATCTGTACAGAGCCACTGCACGGCTGCAGGCTGGGCTTGCAGAGGATGCAATGGCAGATTGCCAGACTCTGGCTCAGAATTATGAGATGGATGCAGATTCCTGGTTCCTGACCGGCAAGGTTGCGCTTGCTTTGGATGGTTATGAGGAAGCCTCATCTGATTTTGAACAGGCCTATGGCGAAGATTCCAGCTATGACCGGGCTATCCGGATTTATGAAACTTATCTGGAGAAGGATATGGAGGCTGACGGAACAAGATATCTGGAGGCTGCTTTATCCTCCGAGGCCAAGGATACAGATGATATGTGTAACCGCGGCAGGATCTATTATTATATGGAAGACTACGAAAACGCCAAAACAGAGCTGACTGATGCTTCAGGTAAAGGAAGTACAGAGGCACTTCTCCTTCTGGGGATGGTGTATGGTGCACAGCAGGATTATGCAAATGCGAGAGCAATGTATCAGCAGTATATCAATAAGATGCAGGAAAGCTCAGATAAGAAACAGACCAGTACAGCAGCTCCCGGATATAATGGCCTGGCTGTATGCGATATTGCAGAAGGTAATTATGATTCTGCCCTTGAGAATATCAGCAGCGGTATTTCCATTGCAGCTGATGAGGAAATGCAGAGCCTTCTGTTTAATGAAATTGTTGCATATGAGAAAAAACTCGATTTTTCCAAAGCTCAGGAGAAAGCCCAGTCCTATGTGGGAATGTATCCGGAAGACCAGGATGCAGCTCATGAGCTGGCCTTTTTGAAATCCAGAACAGGGACCGGGGAATAAAGACAGAAGAGAACGCACAGTGTGCCATGAGTGCGCTGTGGGAAAAAAGGATCGGTAATTCAGGCGGGATTATCGGTCCTTTTGCAAACAGGTTCTACTATTAAAAATCCAAAAGGAGAATTTATGGAATATATTGAAGAAATACAGGAGCGGGTTATTCTGGTGGGAGTCCAGCTGGATGAGAATGATAATGTAAAAGAATCCCTGGATGAACTGGAAGAACTGGCAGACACAGCAGGAGCGGCGACTGTGGGCAAGATTATCCAGAATCGTGAGACTGTGCATCCCGGAACCTATATCGGAAAGGGAAAGATTGAAGAGGTACGTGCCTTAATGCTTGCCACAGATGCAACCGGAATTATCTGTGATGATGAGCTTTCTCCTGCACAGATGAACAATCTGGAGCGTGAACTGGAATGTAAGGTGATGGACAGAACCTTGCTGATCCTTGATATTTTTGCAAAGCATGCTACTACAAGTGAAGGAAAAATCCAGGTAGAGCTTGCACAGCTTCGTTACCGCGCGTCCAGATTGGTGGGTCTTGGAGCGTCTTTATCCAGGCTTGGAGGTGGTATCGGAACCAGAGGTCCCGGAGAGAAAAAGCTGGAAAGTGACCGTCGTCTTATCCGTAAAAGAATCACGGCATTGAAGGAAGAGCTTTCCCAGGTGGAAAAGCACAGAGAGCTTCTTCGCACCGGAAGAACCCGCGGAAAGATGAAAATGGCGGCGATTGTAGGATATACCAATGCTGGAAAGTCTACACTTTTAAATACGCTGACAGGAGCGGGCGTGCTTTCTGAGGATAAGCTTTTCGCAACATTGGATCCAACAACAAGAGCATTGACACTTGAGGATGGTCAACAGCTTCTTCTTACGGATACAGTCGGATTTATCCGGAAGCTTCCGCATAATCTGGTAGAAGCATTTAAGAGTACTCTGGAAGAAGCGAAATATGCAGATTACATTATTCATGTGGTAGACTGCTCCAATCCTCAGGCAGAGCTGCAGATGGAGGTTGTTTACGATACCCTTCATGAGTTGGGCGTTCAGGGCAAAAAAACTATCACTTTATTTAACAAGGTAGATGCGGGTCCGGCCATTCGTATGCGTGACAGCATGGCTGATCATACCTTGAAGATATCTGCGAAAACAGGAGAAGGACTGGAAGCTTTGAAGGAGCTTCTGGGAAAAATTCTTTCCGAAGAGCAGATTTATGTGGAAAAGCTTTTTACTTATCAGGAAGCCGGTAAAATTCAGCTGATCAGGGAATATGGACAGTTACTTTCTGAAGAGTATACAGATAATGGAATTATGGTGAAGGCGAGAGTTCCGCAGGAGCTTTGCGGTAAAATTATATAAAAAAGAAATAGGAGAGAGGATCATGGGAAAATATACAGACTATATTATGAAAACAGCACAGGAGCTGCTTGCAGTGCCAAGCCCAAGCGGGTTTACACATATGGCAGCAGATTTTGTAAAAAAAGAGTTTGA
>CAKRKL010000042.1 GCA_934358405.1 uncultured Blautia sp. | reverse complement strand
TAAAGGTGTCTCCGTTTTTCTGACCGATCATCAGATGTCCGTTCTCACCAAGAGGAATGTACATGGCGCGGATGGGAACTTCCTCTTCCTTCGTCTGATCCCCTTTATAAAACCCTGTGCCGGCTGCAAAAGCCAAAATAACTACCAACAAAACCGGAATCCATATTTTTCTGATTTTCATGTGCTGTTAAGTCTCCTTTTCTTTTTATTCGCAATTGTTCTGTGTCTTTCCCTTTCCCAGAGCCAGTTTGTTTATCCTTGGGGACTTTTTAGCTCAAAAGCATTCTATCACATCATGGCTGCCTGTATGTAATTTGCAATTACAAAGAACAATTTTTTTCACACAAGCCTTTCATAAGCATGATTTTGTGTTATACTCATATCCAGCAGGTATCAAAAGATCAGATCCTGTCAGGAGGAAAAGCTTATGCGAATTGCAATTGTAGATGATATTGACAGCGAGCGGCTTTTGCTGCGTACCAGGCTGGAGAAGCAGCTTAATAAACGCGGTATCCATGCCGGTCTCACAGAATTTGAAAACGGAGAAGCCTTTTTGAAGGCAGCAAAGGAACGACCTTTTACGGTTTTGTTTCTGGATATTTATATGGAGGGAGCAACCGGCATTGAGATTGCCGAAAGGCTTCGGGAAACAGATTCCGATTGTCTGCTGATCTTTACTACCACCTCCACAGATCACGCTCTTGATGGCTTCCGGGTCCGCGCTTTGCACTATCTTGTAAAGCCATATAATGAAAAGGATATTTCCGATTTGATTGATGAGATTCTTTCCCGCATTCCGGATTCCGGGAAGTACATAGATATAAAGGCGAACGGAAGCAATATACAGATTCCCTTCCGAAGCATTGTATATGCAGAGCATTTTTCCCATATGATCCATATTCACACTACAAAGGCTAACGAGCTGGTTACCAGGCAGTCCTTTGAGGCCTTTACCTCTTTGCTGAAAATGGAGCCTCGGTTTTATCAATGTAACAGAGGGATTGTGGTCAACCTGGAGCATGCAGTTGATTTTGACGGAGCTGTATTTATAATGGATGATGGAAATCAGATTCCGGTTAGTCAGAAGCTGGTAAAAAATGCCAGACAGACCTTCATGGAATTTCTGTTTCAGAAAGGACATTAAAACAGATATGATAGTACGACCGATACTTGAGCTTACCGTGCTTATTCCAGGTATGCTTCTTGCATATCTTCCTGTAAAAGCTTATCTGAGGCAAAAGCCTCTCAGGCTGGCAGCCTGGCTGCTTCCTCTGGTTGCATTTTTGTGTATTTTTAGTGGTGTATTCTGTTATACTATACATATTTCAACCAAGCCGGTTCTTTTTTTCCTGCTGCTTCTTATGATGGTGCTCTACCACAAAACCCTTCGGATCACCATCTGGAAATCGGGCAGTATTTTTCTTGCAGTATGCGCAGTATTTGCTTGCGTCAACAGCCTGTCAAGAGCTGTAAATGCCATTTTTACTGCCAATCTTAATCTAACAGAAAATGAATTGTGGTTTCACACCGGCGCAGGAATTTTTTATAATGTTGTCTGTCTGCTTTTTCTTCTCATTGCCTGGTATCCTGCCACACATGCGGCACAGACAATGGTAATTGATGAGAATTTTGCGCAGACCTGGTATGTTTTCTGGATCCTGCCTCTGATCTTTATATCACTGAACCTGTTCATGGTTCCCAAATACCGGAACACCTTATATACAGGACGAATACTCCTGATCTATATTGTGATCAGTCTGGCGCTTCTGCTGATACTGATTCTTTTTTATGCCATGTTCCTGCTGATGGCAAACAGCCTGAATAAAAATGCAAGGCTTGTGCAGGAGAATCATTTTCTTTCTCTCCAGCAGGCAAGATATGAAAATCTCTGCATAGCCATTGAGGAAGCAAGACAGGCGCGGCATGACATCCGTCACCACTTTCTCCAGCTTTCTTCTCTTGCAGATAGCGGCGATCTGGAAAAAATAAAAGAATATATTTCTTCATCCATCAGCAAAATTCCAAGCCAGGAGCTTCATTTTTGTAAAAATCAGGCTGCTGACAGCATACTGGGCTACTATTCTGCCCTTGCAAAACGTGAGTCCATCCCCTTTCATGGACAGGCAGATGTTCCTGCGCAGATTGGCATCGATGAAATTGACATGTGTCTCATCCTTTCCAATCTTCTGGAAAATGCCATCCAGGCAAGTCAAAAGACAGAGCCTTCCAGAAGAAAAATCAATGCATCTATTTATCTTCAGTATGACCGTCTTCTTCTGATCCAGGTGGAAAATACCTTTGACGGCGAAATCAAAAAGAAAAATGGTATTTTTCAGTCCTCCAAGCGTCCTGGAAATGGCATCGGAATCCAGTCTATATGCCGCCTTGCGGAGAAAAACAACGGTGCCAGCAGCTTTACCTGTGAAAACGGGATTTTCACAGCAAAAATCATGCTGCGCGTGAAAACAAAAGAGCATGCCTAAAGGCACGCTCTTTTATTTTCTGATAAAAAATCCGGCTTTATAAAAGCTTGCTGTCTATGATCTGATAATTGGCGCGATGTATGTAAAGGGCTTTGCCATCAATCATCAGCTTTGTCATCTTGGGCAGATCTTCCGGAATTTCCCAGTATACATTGTCACCGGAAAATGCGGTAATCGGCTGGCCAAGCTGGGATTTGATCACCACGATCCTGGATTTGCCGAAATAATTCTTATATTTATTCAGATAACGGGCAACGGCAGCATTATCTGTGATGCCTGCGCTGCTGCTCTGAATAGTTTCCTCTGTAAAATCCACCTCCGGATTCAGGCCATCCTGCATAAAAATGCAGGTATCTCCACAGCTTTCGATTTCCTTGCCGTCTATGGTGATGGTGATCACAGAAGAAAGATCATAGCCCTTGATAGCCTTTCCTGTATCATCATAGCTGATGGTCTCAATCTTATTTCCTGTTATGCTGATCTTTTTCCCGGTAGTTTCCAGCGTCTTATTGCCATAGTTGTCATAGGTATCTATGGTGTAGCTGTTTCCCACCAGGGAACCATGCAGTTCATTGATCACGGAATTCAGGCCGCCTATAGAGCAGCCACAGGTACACAAGGTAAAGCTTAATAAAGCTGCAGCCAGTAATTTTTTCTTTCGCATATAAATTCCGGTTTCTCCTTCCAGGTAATAGTATGATACCAGTGTCAAAAGGTCAAAAAGCTGTTCGTTCTTGCACGATAAGGCTATTGAACTTGGGACACGCCAAATAAATCATTCATCAAAATCCGTCTCAAATACCCCTTCCGGTGTCCGCATAGTAAGCACACCAAGGTTAAAATCCTCATCCATCACTGTAATATGATACTCAAAAATTACATCATCATCAAACTTAGACAGCAGGATATAGGTTCCGTTCTCCTTTCCCTCGATCTGGTCGCAGATGTCGTTATACACATCCTCACCGGAAATCAGGCGCGGATAACCGGATGCCTTGATTTTTTCCTCAATTGCCGCATAGAATTCTTCCATTGCATACTCCTTTTTTAATTTACTTTCTGTCATTGTATAGTATCCGCCCCTGTAATGTCAAATCTGTTTTTTTGCCATTTTTACAGGGTATTTCTTTTGCTTATGTCTATTCTTGTGCATTTCGTTTTGTTTTTCTTTTTTTTATGACGGTTTTGTTGTTTTTTTATATAATTTTAGTTGACATTATGACTGATTCATTGTATGATACTTACACAAAGAGGCAGTCCTTGGCAAATAAGTGTATTGTCAGATTGTCCATATTCGTACTTATAGGGAGGTAATTTTTATGAAAATGAAACAGGCTTTAACCGTAGGAGCAGCTTTATCCATGGCACTTTCCATGTTCCCTGTGACAGCATCTGCAGCTGACAAGGCGGAGATCAATGTTATCGCTGCACAGTACGGTCAGCAGACCGCTGACTGGTGGGCTAACTTCGTGAAAGAATTTAACGAAGCAAATCCGGACATCAACCTGAACGTAGAGGTTGTATCCTGGAACGATATCTACACTGTAGTAAATACCCGTATTGCTAACGGCGAGGCACCGGATGTTCTGAACATCGACGTATTCGCAGATTATCAGGCAGACGATCTGCTTCTTCCGATCCAGGACGTTGTATCTGAGGAGACCTACAGCAAGATGTATGATGCATTCCTTGCACAGTCTGAGGTAGACGGAACTGTATGGGCAATCCCGGACCTTGCATCTGCACGTGCTATGTATTATAACAAGGATATCCTTGATGCAGCAGGCGTTGAAGTTCCTACTACATGGGACGAATTAAAGGATGCCTGCGAGAAGATCAAGGCTTATGACGACAGCCTTTATCCATGGGGAATCGATATGACTACTGACGAAGGTCAGGCAGCATTCGCATATTATACCTGGAACAATGGTGGCGGCTTTGTTGATGATGATGACAACTGGACACTGAACAGTGAGCAGAACGTGGAAGCAATCCAGTATGCCATCGATCTTGTAAACTCCGGTTACACCAACACAGATCCGGCTAACGATACCCGTTATGACCTTCAGGATATGTTTGGTGCAGGCAAGGTTGCTATGCTTATCGCTCCTAACAGCTTACCTACATACATCGCTACAGGCGGAAATGAAGTTAACTACGGTGTAGCTTCCATCCCGTCCAATACAGGCGAATCTGTTTCCGCAGGTGTTATGGACCGTTTCATGTGCTTCGACAATGACTACTCTGATGAAGAGAAGGCAGCGATCTCCACATTCTTCGATTATTTCTATGATGACGCACGTTATACTGAGTGGGTTGACATGGAAGGCTTCCTCCCGGCAACCAAGACCGGCGGCGAGGCTCTTGCAGCAGCTAATGAAGACATGGCAAGCTGGATCGATATCTTAGACAGCTGTAAATTCTATCCAACAGCTAAGGCTGAGTGGGCAGATGTAAAACAGGGTGTTATCAATGTAGAGCAGAACGCACTTCTTGGCGGCGATGTTCAGGAATTACTGGATGACCTTCAGGCAGAAATCGCCGGCTAATCCAGAACTGCGCATTCCCATTACGAGAATGATAATGGGCCGGACTATTTGGTCCGGTCCATTTTTTAAATCAATATTCTGACATAGCTATGCCAGAATCCCCAGACATACGAAAAGAGAGGTATCCCCTGTGAAGAAAACATTCAAAAAAGTGGAACCCTATATCTGGATCCTGCCAAGTGTCCTTCTGATGGCAGTATTCATTCTGGTTCCTATTGTATTTGTATTCCGCATGGCTTTAAGCGATGTGAGCAAGGCTGGCCTGATCAAGGGCTTTGCAGGTCTTGCAAACTTCCGCAAGGTAACCGCAAGCCCGGTTTTCGCCATGGTTTTGAAAAATACCCTTGTGTGGACTGTTGCCGTTGTTGGTATTTCCACTCTTCTTGGCTTTATCCTTGCCATCCTGCTTAACAATGAATTCAAGGGACGTAAGCTTGCCCGTGCAGTTGTGGTTTTCCCATGGGCTACCACACTGATCGTTCAGGCAAGTATCTGGAAATTCATTATTGATACAGATTACGGTACTTTAAATACACTGCTGATGAAGCTTGGCATTATTGACCACGCAGTGAACTGGACTCCCACTGCAGGTGCTTATTTTGCCTGGGAAATTGCCTGCGGTATTTTCGTTACGATTCCTTTTGTAACCTTTACCGTGCTTTCCGGTCTGCAGAGTATTGACGCAAGCTATTATGAAGCTGCTGCTGTGGATGGTGCTACCTACTGGCAGAAAATGTTCCGTATCACCATTCCGCTTGTACGCCCTAACCTTACCATCAGTACCATCCTGAATATTATTTATGTATTCAACTCTTTCCCGATCATATGGACCATTACCAAGGGTGACCCGGCCAACCGTACCGACACTCTGGTTACTTATCTGTATAAGCTGGCCTTCTACAACGGCAAGCAGGGACAGGCTGCTGCAGTATCTGTCATCGGCTTCCTTATCCTACTTCTGTGTGCCAGCCTGTATATGATTTCCGTACTGAAGAAAGGAGACGAATAATATGGCAGGCACCAATGCTTCAACTAAGAAAAAAGATACAAAAAGTAAGGTTCTTCGGGTACTGTTTTATGTGGTGATCATCCTGATCTGCCTTTTTACCCTCTATCCCTACTTTGTCACCGTATGTACCGCCCTTAAGAGCCGTGCGGAAATCTTCTCCATGAACGGAACGATCTTCCCTGTCAAGGCTATCTGGTCTAACTTCACAGACGTATGGAAGCTGGCTCCTATGAGCAGCTATATGCTCAATTCCATTGTGGTCGCAGGGGGTTCTACCCTTCTGGCCATGCTTTGCGGCATTCCGGCTGCTTATGCCCTGTCCAGAATGAAATTTAAGGGACAGACTGCATTCCTGGGATTTGTTATCGTTTCCCAGATGTTTGCACCGGTTGTGCTTCTGATCGGTATTTACAAGGTTATGATGGCATTCCATCTTACCAACAGCATTATTGGCCTTATTTTTATTAACGCTGCATTTAACCAGGCCTTTGCCATCTGGCTTCTTCGCGGTACCTTCCTTAGCATCTCCTCAGAGATGGAGCAGGCAGCTACTATCGACGGCTGCAACCGTGTACATGCCCTTCTTCGCATTCTTCTTCCGGTTGCTGCGCCAGGTATTGTAACAGCACTTATTTTCGTATTTATCAATGCATGGAATGAATATACAGTAGCACTGACACTGATTTCTACCGATACCTTCAAGCCACTGACAGTTGGTATCAATATTTTCAACGGATATAACATGATCGAATGGCAGTATCTGTTTGCCGCCTCTCTCTATGCGATCGTTCCGGTTGTAATCCTCTTCGTGGGAATCGAAAAAAATCTGGTTGGCGGACTTACTTCAGGTGGTGTCAAGGGTTGATTTTTATTTTTTTCCAAGTATAATAAAAAAAGATGCGAACACAAAAAGGGTTGCTCATGGCAGCCCTTTGTTCATGCCAAAAAAATATAAAAAATTCAGCACATTTCACAGTTTTACAAAATCGCAGGTTTTGACCTTGACTTTTCCGTAAAATACTGTAATATTGTTATTGCACAACATTTAGTGGTTTAATCACTTTTCAGACACAATATATGGAGGGATTTGATAAATATGAGCACAGAAGTCAATGCAAACGTCATCAAGCGAAATGGCGTGGAGGTTATCTTTGATAAGGCAAAGATCATCAACGCCGTACAGAAAGCCAACGAGGAGGTTCCCAAGCTCCATCAGCTGAGTTCTTACCAGATTACGGCTCTTGCAGATACAATTGCCAACCGTGCTCTGGAGACCTCACACGCAGTGAATGTAGAGGACATTCAGGATATGGTAGAGACCGGCATTATGGAGATGCGGGGCTATGAGGTTGCACAGAAGTACGTACGCTACCGCTATAAGAGAGAGCTGACCCGCAAGTCTAATACTACAGATGACAATATCCTCTCTCTTCTTGACCAGATCAATGAGAATGCCAAGCAGGAGAACTCCAATAAGAACCCTACCATCAACTCCACACAGCGTGACTACATGGCAGGTGAGGTCAGCAAGGATCTGACTATGCGTGTGCTTCTTCCTGAGGAGATCGTAAGGGCACATGACGAGGGAATCATCCATTTCCATGATTCTGATTATTATGCGCAGCGTGAGCACAACTGCGACCTGATCAACCTTCAGGATATGCTGCAGAACGGTACCGTGATCAGCCAGACCCTGATTGAGAAGCCCCACAGCTTCTTCACTGCCTGCAATGTTACCACACAGATCGTAGCTCAGGTAGCAAGTAACCAGTATGGCGGACAGTCCTTCTCTCTTGCTCACCTGGCTCCATTCGTTGATATCAGCCGCCAGAAGATCCGCAATAAGGTAATCGAGGAGCGTAAGGAATGCGGCGAGCCTATGGATGAGGAAATCATCCGCAGAGTATCTGAGCGCAGGCTGAAGGATGAGATCCAGAGCGGTATCCAGACCATTCAGTACCAGCTGATCACTCTTATGACCTGTAACGGTCAGGCACCCTTTGTAACCATCTTCATGTATCTTGATGAGGTACCGGAGGGTCGTACCCGTGATGACCTGGCGCTGATCATCGAGGAGGTTATGAAACAGCGTATGCAGGGCGTTAAGAATGAGCGCGGCGCATGGATCACCCCTGCTTTCCCGAAGCTGATCTACGTTCTTGATGAGGATAACATCCATGAGGATTCCAAGTACTGGTATCTTACCGAACTCGCAGCGAAATGTACCGCTAAGCGTATGGTTCCGGATTACATTTCCGCCAAGATAATGCGCCAGCTGAAGAATGGCAATGTATACACCTGTATGGGATGCCGTTCCTTCCTTACCGTTGAGGAGAAGCAGAAGAACCCGGACGGCTCCTACAAGTTCTACGGCCGTTTCAACCAGGGCGTTGTTACCATCAACCTGATTGATGTAGCTTGCTCCTCAGAGGGCGATTTCGATAAGTTCTGGGAGATTCTTGATGAGCGCCTTGAGCTTTGCCACAGAGCCCTCCGCTGCAGACATGAGCGTCTTCTTGGAACTGTTTCCGATGTTGCTCCTATTTTGTGGCAGTACGGTGCACTTGCCCGTCTCAAGAAGGGTGAGACCATTGACAAGCTTCTTTATGACGGATACTCCACCATTTCCCTTGGATATGCAGGTATCCACGAGATGTGTATGAGAATGTACGGTAAGCCCCATACAGACCCGGAGGTTCGTCCTTTTGCAATGAAGGTTATGCAGCGTCTTAACGATAAATGTGCCCAGTGGAAGGCAGCTGAGAATATCAGCTATTCTGTATACGGCACTCCTATGGAGTCTACCACATACAGATTTGCCAAATGCCTGCAGAAGCGTTTTGGCATTATTCCGGGCGTTACAGATAAGAATTATATTACTAACAGCTATCATGTTCACGTTACAGAGGAGATTGATGCATTCTCCAAGCTGAAATTCGAATCCGAATTCCAGAAGCTTTCTCCGGGAGGCGCTATCAGCTATGTAGAGGTTCCTAATATGAAGCAGAATATCCCGGCTGTCCTCTCTGTTATGAAGTTTATCTACGATAACATCATGTATGCAGAGCTGAATACAAAGAGTGATTTCTGTGATGTATGCGGATATGACGGAGAGATTCAGATCAAAGAGGATGAGAACGGCAAGCTGGTTTGGGAATGCCCTAACTGCGGAAACCGCAATCAGGACAAGATGAGCGTTGCCAGAAGAACCTGCGGTTATATCGGCACCCAATTCTGGAACCAGGGACGTACCCAGGAGATCAAGGACCGCGTTCTGCATCTGTAAAAATAGTTTCATATAAAAAGGAAACCACATTATGAACTACGGAACTATTAAATCATACGATATTGCAAATGGCATAGGTGTTCGGGTAAGCCTGTTTGTTTCCGGCTGCAGGCATCACTGTAAGGGCTGCTTTAATGCACCTACCTGGGATTTTAATTACGGCACCCCTTACACCAAAGAGACACAGGACAAAATTCTGAAGCTTTTGGCTCCCTCCTATATAGAAGGCTTCTCTCTCCTTGGGGGAGAGCCCTTCGAGCCGGAGAACCAGCCTGCTCTTACAAAGCTTCTGGAGGAGATCCGACGCACTTACCCAGATAAATCCATCTGGTGCTACAGCGGATACCTTTTTGATAAGGATATGGTTCCCGGCGGCAGGGTTTACACGCCCTATACAGACCGCATGCTCTCCTGCATCGACGTTCTTGTAGATGGGGAATTTGTTCAGGAGCTAAAGGATATCTCCTTACAGTTCCGTGGAAGCAGCAACCAGAGGATCCTTCATCTGAAGGATGGAAAGGTAATAAAAGAAGGACTTTGAGCCTAAGTTCCTCATTATACACCATTTAAAAAGCAAAAACCGTAATGAAAATGCTCTGCTTTCCGGCAGGCTCTCATTACGGTTTTTGTTTTTTGATTTGGTTTTTGTTTTTTGATTTTGGTTTTACTTTTTACACATGCTCCAGCTTTTCTACTTCTGCAAGTATGCTGTTCATCTCATATCGCTTCAGCTGCTTCTTCAGCTCACTTAGGTCAATGCTCAGGCGCATATCCTCCAGGCTCTCTTCTATTGTAATGTCTCGCTTCATAGCTGCAAGCTGTTCACTTAAATACACCATCTCTTTGTTGGTCTTCAATGCCTTTAAAGGGCTTCTGCCAATGCCAAGGTTTTCTTTCCAGAAGGTGTTCAACTCCTTCTCTTTCTTCGCAACGCCCTCGCAGTCTTCAATGGCCCTGTAAATTTCATCCAGGGTGTGATACTCCTCCACCAAAGGTGCAGCAGCTGAGGAAACGCCCTTGCAGCCTGGGATTCCGTCTCCCGGGTCTCCTGTAATAGCAAGAAGGACCGGAATCTGCTTCGGATAAACGCCCTCTTCTGAATGAACGATTTCCGGGGTGTACTCAAACACATTGGGAGGAAGGGCTTCATAGGCATCCTTCCCATAAAGGCCGTAGGCATCCTTAAGAGCCTCCAGCTTATCCTTTGTGACGACACGCCACATACGGGTGTAATCGCTTACCAGCTGGAAATAATCGTGATCCTTGGTCATTACATAGGTCTGAAGCTCTGGTCCCTCAAATTTCTCTACCAGAGATGCTGCATAGTCATCCGCTTCGTAATCCGTGCTCATAAATACCGGACAGCCGATGGCTGCAAGGAACTCTTCCATCTGCACGAACTGCTCCTTTAAGGGCTGTGCTGTCTCCTTCCGGTTCGCCTTATAGAAATCCGCTCCAAGCTGGGTGCGGCGGAAGGTGTCCCTTGTCATATCAAAGGTAAAGGCCACATACTCCGGCTTCACCTTCTTATATACTGCCAGCAGGGTGCGGAGCATGGTAAACATGGCATTGGTGTATTTCCCATCGGAGGTATGCAGAATCTCCGGATAGTGCTTCTCTTTCTCCTCCTCTGTCTTTGCAAAAAGAACAGACTTGGGGAGGTTTCCGTAGTAGGATGTGGACAGCATGGAGGAGCCGTCTATAATAAGGAATTTGGGCATAATAAATTCTCCTTCTGTTTTTGTGTCTGTCATGAGTGATGTTGGGGTCAAAAGATTTTTTGACCCTGGTATCATGAGTATACCATAATTTTACCCATTTCGAAAATATTTTAAATTTTTTTACAGATTCCGTGTTATTTTTGCCGCCGGGCTTCGTATATATAGTAAAGGGAGCAGGAAATAAACATATTTCATGAATCCCGTTTCTACGTAGTAATGAGGAGGTCCTTAATGAAAAAAATTATTTTAGTGTTATTCGGTGGCCTTTTTGTGGTTTTTACCGGATGTTCACTGCTGGTCTGCATGGTCAGTGGGATCCCCGCCATGGATCAGTCCAACGCAACCTTTTATCTGGTGAAGGCCATAGCCCTTTCCTTTGGTTTTCCCCTAATCGCTTACGGTTTCTTTGCGCACAATCTTCATTTGCGCCACAAGCTTGAAAAAAGAGACCAGCTGATCCGGGATTTCCAGGAGAAGATTATGCGGCACCAGAAATCCAGCTGCAGGGAACCCCGGGAAGAATATTCCCAGGACTTCAAGGATTCACTTGCCTGTCTGTTCTGTGCCTTTGCTGACGAGGGAAAGCTCAGCGAAAAGGACCAGAAGGAATTACTAGATTTCATAGACAAATTATAAGTGAGGGACTTGCATGCTTTTGATCTGCATGAGCATAGCAGGAACGCTGCCATTACTGGTCTGTATTCTGCTGATGCTTCTTAAACGGAAAAATTTTTCTTATCGGCTTGGCCGGAAACTGTTGTTACTGAGTCTGGCGGGATACCTCATACCTTTTCAGGTGATAAAGTATTACCTGCCGCAGGATGTGCTGGAAGCGGCAAACGCTCTAAAAAGCATTTCCTATTTTGTAAATTTTGACAACAAGGAAGCGGTATCTTACCACGGAATCTCTGTGTGGATGCCTGGCTGGATTCTTATGGTTATCTTATGCTGGCTGTTCGTCATCACAGGCTTTTGCATTTACGAAACCATAAAATACCACCAGCTCACGCGAAAACTGAAGAAAATCACGGAGATAAGAACCTGTTTCCTCTCTGGAATCGGAAATGTAAAATACCGCATTTCCCCGGAAATGAACACGCCCTATACCATTGGCTTTTGTAAGCCCTTTATTGTGGTACCGGCTGATTTCCGGGAATCCAGATTGTCAGAAATGATCTTGCGGCACGAATATTCACACCTGCGCCGCCGGGACTCAGCTGTAAAATTACTCTGCTTGTTAGCAATTTGCCTTCATTATTTTAACCCGTTAGCACTGCTGATATTTTTACTTTATACACGTTTTTCCGAAAACATAGCGGACGAAGCTGCCACAGAAGGCTGTTCCAGAGAGGAACGAAGAGCCTACGCCACTGCACTTGTGAAGCTTTCTGCAAGAAACAGACAGGTTCCTGTGGTCTGGAGAAACAACTTGTTGGGGGACAAGAACACAATGAAAAGGAGAGTGGAACTCATTATGAACAGAAACAAAAAGGCGTCTAAGATTGGGACTGCGGCAGCCATTCTGGCTTCTGTGATCTTGAGTGGTACAACGGTATTTGCGTATACGCCGATGCAGACGGTAGAAAGTATTGATGATAATGCATCAAATATACAATCATTTATCTTTACTGAAAGTAATACCTATACTGATGAAATCTCAGATTCCTGTATTTATTTTACTTATCCAGATGGAACTGTAGTTACTCTTGATTCATCAACTTTAGAAACACGAGCAATTCTTTGCAGCCATAATTTCAAATCTGGTTATGCAGATACACATACTCTAAAAAACGATGGAGGTTGTATAATCAAACGATATAAAGCAAAGATTTGTCAAAAATGCAATCATCTTGTTCTTGAAGAACTTATAAGCACTACAACTTACGTAAAATGTCCACACAAATAATTTAGTTTAATTCATTCCATTATATGTACTTTACACTATCTTTACTTTCGGAGGCTTGGAGGGACGGAGGTTTCAGAAAAGGGACAGGAAAAAGCACCGGCTTTTTCCCATCCCTTTTCTTTTACGTGTGTCCAGCAAAGCTGGACTACACTTGCCGGTGCAAGTCCGGTCACGGTAATCGCCAGTGAGCCGTGTAGCTAAACTCGGTGCGTTGTAGTAATACAGGGTGCTAAGCGAGTGGATAAAGTAACCTTGAAAAAGGGGCGAGCAATCATGCAGACCGTAACATAAAGTGAATTCTGCCGTATCGTTAAAAAGGTCTCGAAAGAGAGAAAAGGGAAGTTGAGCCTTGGTAAAATAGGCGAAAACCATGGAACGTGTGGAGAAACTGGAAAACAGCACGGAAGAATCTCTCGGTATAGAGGAAACGGTATGTATGAAAAGTGTAGTTCGGAACTGGAGAGACCCTACCCATCACCGAAAGGTAAAGAGAAAGCGTATAAGCTTGACGAAATCGTATTTCTGATGGAAGGGAGTCGGAGGGGAACATAGTACCGATAATGACTGTGCAAGAAAACGCAGTTTATGGGAAGGTTCCCTACTTCATTCATGTTTGTAGAGAGGGTAAGAGTGAGAGAATGTCATGCAGACTAATAACTCCAAAGAAAAAGTTCGACAACTTCAAAACAAACTATATCTGACAGCCAAGAAGTGTGACAGCCGAAGATTTCATGCACTTTATGATAAGGTATATCGAGATGATGTACTTTTTGAGGCATGGAAACGGGTAAAAGCTAACAAAGGTTCCAGTGGTGTGGATGGTATCAAAATCGAGGATGTTGAAGCGATGGGAATTGAAAAATACCTGTCAGAAATCAAATCAGAACTGATGAATGGAAAGTATAAACCATCTCCAGTAAAGCGAGTTATGATACCAAAACCAGACGGAAGTGAAAGACCTCTTGGAATACCAACGGTCAAGGACAGAATTGTGCAAATGGCTACAAAGATAGCAATAGAGCCAGTATTCGAAGCTGACTTTAGAGAATGTTCCTATGGATTCCGACCGAAAAGAAGTGCAAAACAAGCACTGGAAGTAGTAAGGAAAGCGTGTAACAACAAGGGCTATTATGTAGTAGACGCAGATATTGAAAAGTTCTTTGACAATGTAAACCAAGGAAAGCTGATGAAACTGGTAGAACAGAGAATATCAGACCGTAGGATATTGAAGCTGATAAAACAATGGTTAGTATCAGGAGTATTATACGGAAATGTACTGACAATCTCTGAACTGGGAACAAGCCAAGGTTCAGTCATATCTCCGTTACTGGCAAACATTTACCTAAACACACTGGACAGACTGTGGGAAAAGTATGGACTTACTCA
>CAKRKL010000041.1 GCA_934358405.1 uncultured Blautia sp. | reverse complement strand
GGTTGCCTTGCTCTCCGCAGCTGTCAAATCCATCTCATCCATATCTAGTTTCACATTCACATGATGCTTCGCTTCATGGAGTTTGGACAATAAGCATACCGTCTCCACATGCACCGTTCCGCAAAACTGATCAACACTGCAGGTACGCTGAATCTCGTATCCTGCTTCCAGAAATGCAGGAAGATCACGTGCAAGGCTGGTTGGCTTGCAGGAAATATATACGATATTCTCTACCCCATAGGCCAGTATCTTCGGCAATGCCTTGGGATGGATTCCATCACGGGGAGGATCCAGGATGATCATATCCGGCTTTTCGACAAGCTCATCTAATACTTTCAGCACATCTCCGGCAATAAAGCGGCAATTAGTAAGACCATTAAGAGCTGCATTTACTTTTGCTGCTTCTACAGCCTCCTCAATAATTTCCACACCAATCACTTCTTTTGCTACAGAAGCAAGAAGCTGGGCAATGGTTCCCGTACCGCTGTAAAGATCAAACACCTCTTTATCCCTGGTATCTCCAATATAGTCACGCACAATGGAATACAGAACCTCTGCTGCCAGGGAATTTGGCTGGAAGAAGGAAAATGTGCTGATCTTAAATCGCAGCCCCAGAAGATTTTCATAAAAATAGTCCTGTCCGTAAAGAAGCTGTGTTTCATCGCTTTGTACCACATCTGACAAAGAATCATTGATAATATGCATGATTCCCACAATCTTCCCTTCAAGTGGAAGAGAAAGCAATCTGGAAACAAGAGGTGCATAATCATATTGAGCCTGACTTGTGGTAATCACATGCACCAGAATTTCACCTGTGGTCACCCCTCTTCTAAGAAGCAGGTGACGCAAATAACCGGTGTGCTGCATTTTCTTATAATGTACAGCCCCCAGCTCTGTAAAAAAATCCAATACACAGGAAAGAATCGCAGTCATATCCGGGTGTACTAGCTTACAGTCAGAAGCAGTCAGTACGTCATAGGTGCTTCCCTTCTTATGAAGACCAAGAGACAGCGGTCCGTCCTTAAATTCATCTCCAAATGAAAATTCCATCTTGTTGCGGTATCCAAATTCCACCGGGCTTCCGTGAATTCCCTCCCAATGAAGATCCACATCTTCTCCAACAGCTGCCTGAAGAAGGCCTTTCACCTGATTTTCCTTCATCTTCAGCTGCTCTTCATAAGACATCGTCTGATACATACAGCCACCACAGGCAGGAAAAATACTGCATACAGGTTTACGAACCTCAAGAGGTGATTTTTCCAAGACCTCAAGAAGCCTTCCCTCCGCTCTGCCGGAACGTTTCTTATTAATCATGAAACGAACCTTCTGTCCGGGAATCCCGTTCTTCACAATTACTCTTTCTCCATCTATATTCACACATCCCCGGTTAGGGAAATCAACCTTCTCAATAACGCCGTCATAAATCTCGCCTTTTTTCATAATACCTCCATAAAACAATGCCAATAAACGCACTTTCATAGTAAAGCAAAAATAAGGTATACGGGAGAGTATAAATGCTATATACCCGTATACCTTATTAGCTATCTCAATATTTTTGACACGCATTTAATACCCGGATTGCTTTGCAATTACGCTGCTCCTGCAATCCTGATATCCTATAATTATTTCTCTTCGTCTTCAAAGTAATCGTCATAGTCATCATCAAAATCTTCTTCGAAATCCTCAAGATAATCCGGAGTAAAGAAACGATATACTGCAAATGCAATTCCTGCAACAGCAGCTACAGCACCAACAATTGCCAGTACCCAGAGGACTGTATTTTTCTGTTTCTCTTCTTCTTTTTTCTTAAGTAATGATAATAATTCCTCGAGCTTATCCATTTTAATGTTCATGTGATACCATCCTCTCTTTCATATAGCTTACATGTGCATTCTGAAGCAAACAATCACTGCAGCCAAAACGCCAATACCTGATTCATGCCTGTTTCAATCCTTATCAGGTTTATTTATTATACCACTTTTACTACAATTTTACCATAGCTAATCTCTTTATTTTAAATTTTCTTTAACTTGGCAAAGCTTGCAAACATCTTCTTTATACCTACTTTATCAAAGTCTACCGTAACCTCATAATCACGGCCACCTTCTACGATTTCTTTCACAATTCCAACACCAAACTTAATATGACGCACGGTATCTCCAATTTCATAGTCCAAAGCTCCTGACTTCGTCACCTTAAATTCTCTTGGCTTGTAATTACGGCTCTGAAGAATTTCTTTCATTTTAGAATACTTGGCCGGGGTAGGAATCATATCTTCTACCTTTGGCTTTTTCTCCTGAATGGTATGTCCCAGATCCACAAGCTCCCTTGGAATCTCTCTTACAAACTGTGAAACCTTATTATACTGGGTTTCTCCACGGATCATCCTCTGCTGTGCACATGTCATAGTCAATTCCTTCATGGCACGGGTGATTCCCACGTAGCAAAGACGGCGCTCTTCTTCCAGTTCTGCGTCATCACCATAGCTGATAGTCATATAGCTTGGGAAAATACCATTCTCCATTCCCACCATAAATACATTGGGAAACTCAAGGCCTTTCGCACTATGTAAGGTCATAAGCAGTACATAATCCTGCTCCGGGTCTACTGTATCAATATCAGCCACCAAAGCAACCTCTTCCAGAAATCCTGAAAGCGTAGCCGGCTGATTCTGCTCCTCCATGGCTTCCTGGTAAGCCACAGTCTTGGAAATCAACTCGTCAATATTCTCAATCCTTGCCCTGGCCTCATCTGTGTCTTCTGCTTCCAGCTCTGACACATATCCGGTAACATCAATTATCTCCTGCAGCAGTTCTTCCACGGAAAGAACATCTGCCTTACTCTTCAGGCTCTGGATAAAAGTGACAAAGCCATCGATCTTGGATAAGCTTCTTCCAATAGAAGGGACCTCTTCTGCCACACGCAATGCTTCATACAAGCTAATTCCCATATTATCTGCATAGTCCTGGACGCGTCCCAATGTGGTTGCACCGATTCCACGCTTAGGAACATTGATGATTCTCTGTACTGCAAGATCGTCTCTGGCATTATCAATTGTTTTCAGATAACACAAAAGATCCTTAATTTCTTTGCGGGCATAGAAGTTCACACCACCTACCAGCTTATAGGGAATATTAGCTGCAATGAATTTTTCTTCAAAGATTCGTGACTGGGCATTGGTTCTGTAAAGAATAGCACAGTCCCGATAGTTTCCAAGCCCTTCCCGTTTCATTTTACTAATCTCTCCGGCTACATATTCCGCTTCTTCATAAGCATTGAAAAGCTGACGGAAATGCACTTTGCTTCCCTCTTCGTTCTCTGTCCAGAGAGTTTTTGCTTTACGCTCAGCATTATTAGCAATCACCTGATTGGCTGCATTCAGAATATTTCTGGTGGAACGGTAATTCTGTTCCAGACGGATCACCTTGGCATCTGGAAAAACCCGCTCAAATCCAAGAATATTTCCAATATTTGCTCCGCGGAATTTGTAAATAGACTGATCATCATCACCAACCACGCACAGGTTCTCATACTTCTGTGCAAGAAGACTGATAAATTTAAACTGCGCAGTATTGGTATCCTGATACTCATCTACCATAATGTATTTAAACCGTTCCTGATAGTACTCCAGTACAGCACCGCAATTCTGAAAAAGCTCCACTGTTTTTACAATAAGATCGTCAAAATCCAATGCATTGTTTTTGCGAAGGGCAGCCTGATATTCCCGGTAAACAGATGCCACTTTCTTCATATTATAATCCCCGGCAGCCTTCAGTTCCATATCATCCGGCGTCATCAGCTCATCCTTAGCATGCGAAATCTGTGCCAAAAGAGAGCGTTCTTTATAAACCTTGGTATCAATATTCAGCTTCCTGCACACATCCTTCATCAGGGATTTCTGATCATCTGTATCATAAATAGTAAAATTTGTATCATATCCCAGGTTATCAATATGTCTTCGCAAAATTCTTACACAGGCTGAATGGAAGGTAGAAACCCAGATGCTCTCCGAACCAAAGCCTACCAGCTTATCCACACGTTCTCTCATCTCCTGGGCTGCCTTATTTGTAAAGGTAATCGCCAGAATATTCCAGGGATTTACTCCCTTCTCATCCATCAGATAGGCAATTCTGTGAGTCAGCACTCTGGTTTTCCCGGAGCCTGCACCGGCCAGGATCAGTACCGGTCCCTCTGTCTGCACTACAGCCTCTTTCTGAGGCGGATTTAATGTATCATATATACTCATTTATGTTCTCCTTGACGGCATTTTGTTTTTATTACAGTCTGCATAATATCATAGCATTCTCCTATGCAGTTGAAATTCATTATACATGAAATCCCTTCCCCTCACAACCCCAAACGCCAAAAAGGGCAAACATAGATTCGATTTTCCATTCTCTGATATCCTTTCATTTTACACCTTTTATTTTCAAAAAACAGTTTACAAGTAGTTTTAAAAACTATATAATAGGGAGCAGAGGTGATAAAAATGACTAAAGACGATAAAGCTGTATTTAGAAGCATTCTGGACCACATTTCCGAAATGGATTATATAAAGCCGGAGGATTTTCCTAACATTGACCTTTACATGGATCAGGTCACTACCTTCATGGAAGAGCAGCTTGCATCCACCAAGCGCTACGCTGATGACAAGATTCTGACCAAGACCATGATCAATAATTATGCGAAGAATAATCTGCTTCCCTCCCCTGAGAAGAAGCGCTATTCCAAGGATCATCTTCTGATGCTGATCTTTATCTACTATTTTAAGAATATTTTGTCTATCACGGACATTCAGAAGCTTCTCGGACCTATCACCATGAAATATTTCAAAGGTGAAGCCGGCAAGGATATGACCTATGTATATAATGAAGTTTTTGGTATGGAGAGCCGGAAGATCGATCAGCTGGTTAAGAATGTTCTTAAGGACTACCATTTCTCAAGCTCCACTTTTCAGGATGCAGACGAAGAAGATCAGGAATTTTTGAAGCGATTCAGCTTTATCTGTTTACTGAGCTTCGACGTATATATTAAGAAGATGATCATTGAGAAAATGATTGATGATATCTCTCCTGCTGAGGATAAACCCGGCAAGAAAAATAAAGGCAAGTAATTCTCATCTCCCATATTTTTATGGGAGATTTTTACTGCAGAAAACCCGCAAATCACACAAAATGATCTGCGGGTTTTCTTTTGTACGTGTAGTCTTTATTCGTCCTTCTGGTCCAGTGGGCGATTCTGATCTTTCTTCTCTTCCATTCTTTTAAATACCATATCATAGCCATCATTTCCGTAATTCAGGGAACGGTTTACACGGCTGATCGTAGCCGTAGATGCACCAGTCTTCTCAGAGATGTCAAGATAGGTTCTCTTGTCCATCAGCATCTTGGCAACTTCAAATCTCTGGGACAAAGAAAGAAGCTCATTAATGGTACACACATCCTCAAAGAAAGTGTAGCACTCTTCTCTATCCTTCAGACAGAGTATGGCCTCAAAAAGATGGTCAACTGCCTCGGTTCTGATATTTTTACTCATTTCGTTACTCCTTTTTCTATCTTTTAATTGCTTGTAACTGTTCAGTACCTTCACAGTCACAATTATTATCTGCTTACATTAATTATGATGCCAAGGGAAAATTTTTTCCATTAACATCATGAACATTATTTTATCACGCTAACGTGTGATAAGCAAGCTATTTTACGAATATTTTTTGTGAAAATTTTATACATTTTTATTTTCAAATTGCATTTTTTACACAGATTCGTTATACTGTTTCTTAAGCTACAATACCAGAATAATTCTGGTTCGATATCAAACAGAAAAGAGGAGTATTTTAATGGATCGTTTATTCAACATGGATAACAAATTTTTCACCTTTATGAGCAGAGTGGCAGACCTTATCATTTTGAATCTTCTGTGCCTTGTCTGCTGCATCCCTATTGTTACAATCGGACCTTCTGTTTCTGCCATGTTTTATGTTACACTGAAGATGGTACGTAATGAAGAATCTTATATTGTACGCGGCTTTTTCAAATCATTTAAGCAGAATCTGAAGCAAGGCATCCTCATTAACCTGATCATGCTTGCAGCCGGTGTTCTCCTGGCAATTGACATCAGTATCTGCCGTGGCACAGCAGGCAGCCTTGGCAAGGTACTCATTGTAATCTTTATGATGATCCTGGTGATTTACCTGATGCTTTTCATGTACATCTATCCGGTACTTGCCAAATTTTACAATACCATTCGAAATACCTTCATCAATGCCTTTTTAATGTCCATCCGACACCTTCCTTATACGGTACTGATGATCCTGATCTCTGCTGCTCCTGCTCTGGTACTGTTTATTCCAAGCGCCCAGGTTCAGTCCACAGTGATTCTGCTCTTGGTACTCCTTGGATTTTCCGGAATTGCTTATATCAACTCACATTTTTTAGTGAAAATTTTTGACAAATACATTCCGGAAGAAACCAGTGAAGCTGATCCGGATTGTGTGGCAGACCATTGTCAGGATTCCGGTAATTCCTCTTTATGATGAAAAACTGGAACGGCAAGCCCTATCATTCTCTTGATTATATGTTAAAAGAACGATTTGGGGAAAAGGTTTACAAGGTTACTCTCAATGGAGGCATGAGCTGCCCCAACCGTGATGGCACGATCGGATATGGCGGCTGTATTTTTTGCAGTGAGGGCGGAAGCGGTGATTTTGCCGCAAGTCCCACCCTTTCCATAACCCGGCAGATTGACAGCCAGATTGCTGTTTTATCTGCCAAACGCCCCATTCAAAAATATATTGCTTATTTTCAGGCATATACTAACACCTATGCCCCTGTATCTTATCTGGAACAGATTTTTCAGGAAGCGATTTCCCATCCCGGGATTGTTGCACTTTCCATTGGTACCAGGCCTGACTGTCTGGGCGATGATGTGATCACGCTTCTCTCTCGCCTGAATAAAATAAAGCCAGTCTGGATAGAGCTTGGACTTCAGACAATTCATGAGACCACTGCAGCCTACATCCGCAGAGGCTATCACCTCTCCTGCTTTGAAGATGCACTTTTTCGTCTCCGCCAATCAGGAATTGAAGTTGTAGTACACACCATTCTTGGTCTTCCCGGCGAAAGCAGAGAAGATATTCTGGCTACTATGGACTATATAAGTGCTCACGATATTCAGGGGATTAAACTGCAGCTGCTTCATGTTCTTAAGGGTACTGATCTTGCATATGATTATCTTGCGGGAAAATTTAATGTGTTGGAGCGTGACGAATATATCGATCTTGTTGCCGATTGTCTGGAGCATCTGACACCTTCCATTGTAATCCACAGGGTTACAGGAGATGGGCCAAAGGAGCTGCTCCTTGCCCCGTTATGGGCAAGTCACAAAAGGGAAGTTCTCAATCTTCTTCACCATCGTCTGAAGGAAAGACAGAGTTTCCAGGGAAAAGCCAGAAAGGAGTTTTGAAAATGTCAACACCATTTACTGTTTACAAACTGATCATTTTATATATGCTTCGAAATTCATCGTCTCCTATTACCAACTCTGAAATTTCCGAATTTATCCTTGAACGGGAATATACCAATTATTTCCATTTACAGCAGGCTCTTTCTGAGCTTGAGGAGACCGAACTGATTGAGAAGCGCACCATTTCCAATACCTCCTATTACTATCTTACCGAAGATGGCAAAAATACACTTACCTATTTCGAGAATGATATTTCTTCTGATATTCGCACTGAAGTATTACAGTACTTAGCAGCCAGAGGCGCTGCTGCCAAGAATCAGATTAAGGCACCCGCTGATTACTACATTAATAATCAAGGAGAATATGTAGTTCATTTACAGCTTTTGCAAAAAGGTGCTTCCGTAATTGATCTTTCTCTTGCTGCACCATCGCTTACAGCAGCTAAAGCAATGTGCACACAGTGGCCAAAGAAATATGAAGAAATTTACGCCAAAATAATGGAGGGGCTATTATAAGCCCCTCTATTTTTTGTTTCCCCATATAAATTCCATATGCTCTTTTAATTTTTTCTCATAACCCATGTCAGACAATTCATAGAATTTCTCATTCTTAATTTCATCCGGAAGATACTGCTGCTCCACATAATGATTCGGATAGTCATGTGCATACTTATAGCCAATTCCATGTCCCAGCTTCTCATGACCGCCATAATGAGAATCCTGAAGATGTACCGGAACTGTAGTCTTCGTATGCCTTACACTATCCATAGCTGCAAAAATGGCATTTACGGCAGCATTGCTCTTAGGAGCACATGCCATATAAGAAACAGCCTGGGATAAAATAATCTGGGATTCCGGCATTCCCACACGCTCCACAGCCTGTGCAGCTGCCGTTGCCACTACAAGAGCCTGTGGATCTGCGTTTCCGATATCCTCTGCTGCAAGAATCATAATACGCCTTGCTATGAACTTCACGTCCTCTCCTGCGTACAGCATCTTCGCAAGATAGTACACAGCTGCATCCGGATCAGATCCTCGCATGCTTTTAATAAATGCAGAAATAATGTCGTAATGATTATCCCCATTCTTATCGTAACGCACCACACGCTTCTGAATGCACTCAGAAGCCACATCCAGCGTAATATGTATCTTCCCGTCAGAAGCTCTTGGCGTAGTCAGTATTCCCAGTTCAATAGCATTTAAAGCACTTCTGGCGTCTCCACCTGCCATATCTGCAAGAAAATCAAGGGCATCCTCTTCCAAAATTGCACCGTAGCTTCCCATGCCCTTCTCTTTATCATTCACAGCGCGCAGAAGCAGCTCCTTAATTTCCGGGATTTCAAGTGCTTTTAATTCAAATACAATAGATCTGGATAAAAGAGCACCATTTACTTCAAAATAAGGATTCTCTGTAGTGGCACCAATCAGAATAATCGTACCATCCTCCACAAAAGGCAGAAGATAATCCTGCTGTCCTTTGTTAAAGCGATGAATCTCATCAATAAAGAGGATTGTCTTTCTTCCATACATTCCAAGGGCATTCTGCGCCTGCTTCACTACCTCTTCCATGTCCTTCTTTCCGGCTACTGTTGCATTGATCTGGGTAAAATCTGCGCTTGTGGTATTGGCAATTACCTTGGCAAGAGTAGTCTTTCCGGTTCCAGGTGGTCCATAAAAAATAACAGAGGTTAGCTTATCTGCCTTAATCGCTCGATAAAGCAGCTTATCCTTTCCAACGATATGCTGCTGCCCTACCACCTCCTCGAGCCTGGTTGGACGAAGCCTGGAAGCCAATGGGGATTCATTCTCCATCGTTTTAGATTTTGCATATTCAAATAAATCCATGTATTTTCTCCATTTTCTAAGTGTATCGCACATTTGTTCTAATTATAATCCATCTTTATCCTTTAAGCAAATCTTTTTATCTGTATTTGCAGGTCTTTCTTACGGCAATACCAGCTTATCCACAGTTACAAGCTCATATCCCATTTCCACCAGCATATCTGCAATCTGAAGAGCTGCATCTACAGAGGTTTGATATGCATCATGCATCAGAATTACAGCTCCATCCTGGATTTCGGATTCCACAATCTGCAGAATTTCATTTACATTCTGACTTTTCCAGTCCAAGGTATCAATATCCCAAAGCACAGGAAACATGGTCACATAGAAATCCAGATTTTTCTGCCATTCTCCATAGGGAGGACGAAGCCAGGCCGGATACTGCCCTGTGATATCATAAATTTCCTGGTTGGTAGCTTCAATTTCCTTTTGAGCTGCCTCCTTTGTAATTTTATTCAGTTCCACATGGCTATACGTATGATTTCCTATCAAATGCCCTTCTGTCTGCATTTGTCTGACCAGTTCTTCTCTTCCCTCAATATTTTTTCCAAGAAGAAAAAAAGTGGCATGAACGCCTCTTTCTTTTAGTCCTTTCAGAAGCAGAGGTGTATATTTACTATTAGGCCCGTCGTCAAAGGTAAGTGCCGCTTTTTTCTTTTCTACAGCTGTCTTTGTCAGTGCAGTATTTACCGTATTTTCTTCCTGTTTTTCCTTTACTATACCCTGTCTCATGCACAAAAACATTAAAATCAACACTTGCGCAAGTATCACCAGATGCCCTTTTTTCTTTTTCATCCCCTCGCCGCCTGACATCTGTCTTTCCAGATAATATATGTCATTCATACTCCGGATAGAATGCAAAAAGCACCGGCAATTTTTTCAAAAAGCCGATGCTTGTATGTTTTCAGCACATTCCGGATAAAAATTTTATCTTTGTTTCAGCATGTTCAGCTGGCACTGGATTTCCTCGATACATTTCTCATATCCAAGCTTGCTGCTATCCAGACACAGATCATACTGGGTGGCATCCTTCCACTCCTCGCCTGTAAATCTGCGGTAGTATTCATCCTTGCGTTTATCATCCTTCTGAAGAAACTTCTCGATTTCCCTGGTTCCCATACTCAACTTCTCAGCTGCTTTTTCCATGCGGAAGTCCCAGCCGGCATGAATGAACACACGAAGCACATTTGGATAATCCTTCAGAATATAATTGGAACATCTTCCGATGATCACACAGGATTCCTTCTCAGCCAGCTCACGGATAATCTTTGCCTGATAATTGAACAGATTCTCATCAGAGGTAAAATCTTTGCTTTGAGGTGGAATCAAATCTCCGCTGTAAATTCCTTTTTTCCCAAAAAGGGGACGTTTTGCGCTGGAATACTCATCTACTCTTCCAAAAAGAGTTTCATGAATTCCGCTGTCCTCAGATGCCATGCGGATAATGTCTTTGTCGTAATATCCAATCCCTAATTTCTTTGCAAGCATTTCACCAATTGTGCGTCCACCGCTTCCGTACTGTCTTGCAATAGTAATTACGAAATTGTCCATAATTTTCCTCCTTATCTAGCCTTATTCTCCAAGATAAGCCTTCTGTACGGCCTCATCATTAAGCAAATCACTTGCTTTTCCGCTCATAGTGATTTTCCCGGTTTCAAGAACATAGGCACGGTCTGCAATAGACAGTGCTTTTTTCGCATTCTGTTCTACCAGAAGTACAGTAGTACCGCCTTCGCTTACAACACGTATAATATCAAAAATTTCATTTACAAAAATCGGAGAAAGTCCCATAGACGGCTCATCCATTACAATCAATCTGGGCTTACTCATAAGAGCACGTCCCATGGCAAGCATCTGCTGCTCTCCACCTGAAAGAGTACCTGCACGCTGTCCCTTACGTTCCTCCAGTCTTGGAAAACGCTTATATACACCTGCAAGGCTTTCCTGGATTTCTGCCTTATCCTTTCTTGTATAAGCTCCCATGATCAGGTTTTCATAAACACTCAGATCTGCAAATACACGGCGTCCTTCCGGAACATGTGCAATTCCCATCTCAACAATCTTGTGTGCCGGAGTTCTGGTAATATCCTTTCCTTCAAAAGTTACAGAACCCTCCTTCGCAGACAGAAGTCCGGTAAGAGTCTGCAGTGTGGTGGTTTTGCCTGCACCATTGGCACCGATCAGAGCGATAACCTCACCCTGGTTTACCTCAAAGGAAATCCCCTTTAAAGCCTGAATTACACCGTAATATACGTGTAAGTCCTTTACTTCCAACATTGCCATTTCCTATTTCCTCCTTATTCGCCAAGATATGCAGTAACAACGGTCGGATCTTTAAGAACCTTGGCAGTTTCTCCCTGGCAGAGAACCTGTCCGAAGTTTAATACGGTCAGTTCCTCACAGATACCGCCAACCAGCTTCATATCATGCTCGATGAGCAGGATTGTCATATTAAAATGATCTCTTACAAAACGAATGGTATCCATAAGCTCCTGTGTCTCATTTGGATTCATACCCGCAGCAGGCTCATCCAAAAGAAGGAGCTTCGGCTCTGTGGCAAGCGCTCTGGCAATCTCCAGCTTACGCTGTTTGCCATAGGGAAGGTTTCCGGCAAGAAGCTCCGCTTCTTTATCCAAATTGAACACCTTGAGAATCTCCATCGCACGCTCATTCATTTCTTTTTCCACCTTGAAATATTTCGGAAGTCTTAAAATTCCTGTCAATGTGGAATATTTATGACGGTTATGCAGACCTGCCTTAACATTGTCCAAAACTGTCATATCCTTAAAAAGACGGATATTCTGGAAGGTACGGGCAATTCCTGCTTTGTTGATGTCAATAATGCTTTTTCCTGTAATATCCTGTCCGTCCAGCTTGATAATTCCTTCATTGGGTTTGTACACACCTGTAAGAAGATTGAATACAGTGGTTTTTCCTGCTCCGTTTGGTCCGATCAGTCCATACAGCTCACCTTTTTCAATTTTCATGTGAAAATTATCAACGGCATGAAGACCGCCAAACTGAATGGAAAGGTTATTTACCTCTAACATTGCCATAATTAAGCCGCCTCCTTTTCTTTCCCATGATTTTTGATTTTCTCAGCAATACGGCTTCTGAAATCTCTGGCAGCAGGAGCCCAGTTGAAGAGCATCATTGCGATCATAACGATGGCATAAATCAGCATACGGTATGTGGAGAATCCACGAAGCAGCTCAGGAAGTGCGTAAAGCACAATAGTAGCAAGAATACTTCCGCGAAGATTTCCCATTCCGCCAAGAATTACATATACAAGTATTGTAATAGACATATTGTAATCAAAAATGGAAACCTTCAGCATGGAAAGATTGTGCGCATAAAGTACGCCGGCCACACCTGCAATTGCAGCAGAAACAGTAAATGCAAGCAATTTATTTCTGGTTACGTTGATGCCGATAGACTCAGCTGCAATACGGTTATCACGGGTTGAGGTAATGGCACGTCCGCTTCTGGAATTTACCAGATTCTGAATTATAAAAAGTACAAGCAGAATCAGAATTACACCGATTAAAAAGAAATAATTTTTAATATCTTTATAAAGGGTTGCAGTCCCGGAAACGCCAAGGGCTCCCTTGATAATCTGTTTTCCTCCTGCCTCCAGATGAAGATTTGCTGCGCTTGTAGCAATATGAAGGCCATTTTCATCCACACCAACATACAGAATATTGATCAGGTTTTTGATAATTTCACCAAATGCCAGAGTTACAATTGCCAGGTAGTCGCCGCGAAGTCTCAGTACCGGAATACCGATGAGTACACCGAAAATGGCTGCAACAGCTGCTCCCACAACCAATGCAAGGATCAATCTGGGAACAGACGGAAGTACATCACTGGTAATATGGGAAAACAAGGCACTGGAGTATGCTCCAACACACATAAAGCCGGCGTGTCCAAGGCTCAGTTCTCCTGAATAACCAACTACAAGATTCAGGGAAAGAGAAGCGATGGTGTACACACAAATAGGAACCAGAAGTCCCGTCAGCAATCTGGAAAGATTTCCGGTGGAGGAAAGAATCTGTACCACCACAAAAATAGCAATTACCATGCCATATGTAATTAAGTTGTTTTTTGTTGTTTTGTTCATAGTCTTTTTCATATCGGCCACCTCACACTTTCTCCTGAATGTTCTTGCCGAACAGTCCAGATGGTTTTACAAGCAGCACGACGATCAGAACTGCAAACACAATAGCATCTGCAACCTGAGAAGAAATATATGCCTTACTGAAAATCTCGATTACGCCAAGAAGGATTCCTCCTACCATGGCTCCCGGAATGGATCCGATTCCACCGAATACGGCGGCAACAAATGCCTTGATACCAGGCATAGCTCCTGTGTAAGGAGTTAAAGTCGGATATGCAGAGCAAAGCAGAAGTCCCGCAATTGCAGCAAGTCCGGAACCGATTGCAAAGGTAAGGGAAATCGTTGCATTCACATTGATTCCCATAAGCTGTGCAGCATCACGGTCCTCAGAAACTGCCTGCATAGCACGTCCCGGTTTGGTTTTCTTTACAAAAAGCTGAAGGCCGACCATAATCACGATACACGCCAGAATCGTTACAATGGTAACACCTTTAATAGTAAGCTGTCCGCCAAAAAGTACCAGAGACGGAACATTGATAACCGGAACAAAGCTCTTTGCATCTGCTCCAAAAATCAGAAGTGCCAGGTTCTGAAGCAGATAACTGACACCAATGGCAGTAATCAGAACTGCCAGATTGGAGGATGCTTTACGAAGTGGTCTGTAAGCAACCGCTTCAATTATAACACCTGCTGCGGTACAAATCACAACAGAAAGGATGATCGCCAGGATTGGAGACATATTTGCTTTGGTTACTGCAGTAAGAATTACAAATGCACCGACCATAATAACATCGCCATGTGCAAAGTTCAGCATTTTTGCAATACCATATACCATTGTATAGCCCAGAGCAATAATAGCGTAGATACTGCCCAGGCTAATACCATCTTTTAAATAGGATATAAAACTCATAGTGCACCTCTTAACTGGATTTTCTTTTTTCCATGAGCGTGTTTGAAAATTCATTCCCGTTCTTTTTCCACCGTAATAGCTTCTGTTGTCTAGAATTAAAAAAGCGGAAGTAAATTTTCAGACACGCTCCAGTTATTTTGTGAGTTATTTTTCATAGTGCAAAGAGGGAGACGGA
>CAKRKL010000040.1 GCA_934358405.1 uncultured Blautia sp. | reverse complement strand
ATGGTTGAAACATATGACGAAGTAATTGCAAAAACGAAAGATATTTGATAACTTTTTTCTGATAACAAATTGATAACACCGTTCAGTACAGCCTATGGATGTAGGATAGTAGAACACATATAAAACCAAATAGAATCATAATACCAATACTAAAAAGTATAGTGACAAGATTTTGTTCGCGAGTTTGAATAAAAAATTGGCACATTTAGAGACTGGAAAGCCTTGAAAACAGGGCATTTCCGGTCTCTTTGTTTTTGTATTTCCAGCTTACGATGAAACGAGCTGGAATGGTATGGTGATGTTATCACAGAAAACAAATGAACTTCAGATTATAATAAAGCCATAAAAGAAAAAGATAAGGAGGACTGTAAAATGTCTGCAATTAATATCAATAAAAATAATTTTCAGAACGAAGTAATGAATTCTAATAAGCCTGTACTACTCGATTTTTGGGCTCCTTGGTGCGCTCCCTGTCGTATGGTAGCTCCTACCGTCGAGGAGATTGCAAGTGAACGTGTTGACATCAAAGTTGGGAAAATTAATGTAGATGAACAACCTGAACTGGCAAATAAGTTCGGTATTATGAGTATCCCGACTTTAGTAGTCATGAAGAACGGAAAAATTGTCCAAAGAGTTTCAGGCGTGAGACCAAAGAATACAATTTTAGAAATGCTCTAATGGGTATTTCTGTTTACTCAGGAAAGGTGAAAAAACAAGATGAAAATTGTAATTATAGGAGGCGTAGCCGGTGGAGCTACAGCTGCAGCAAGAATACGAAGACTGGACGAATATGCTGAAATTACTGTATTTGAAAGATCCGGATACGTATCTTATGCAAATTGTGGACTTCCATACTACATTGGAGATGTAATCACAGACCCGGAAAAACTTACACTGCAGACACCAGAGAATTTCTTTAAAAGATTTCGTATCAATATGAAGATTCATCATGAAGTTATCTCTATACATCCGGATCGTAAGACTGTTACAGTAAAGAATTTGGAGAATGATGAAATATTTGAAGAAAATTATGATAAACTTATTCTTTCTCCAGGTGCAAAGCCTACGCAGCCGAAGCTTCAAGGAGCAGGTATTGATAAACTTTTTACACTTCGTACAGTGGAAGATACTTTCCGAATCAAGGAATATATTAATAAGAATCATCCAAAATCTGCTGTATTGGCTGGCGGTGGTTTTATTGGCTTAGAACTGGCAGAAAACTTGAGGGAGCTTGGCATGGAGGTTACGATTGTTCAACGTCCTAAGCAGCTGATGAATCCTTTTGATTCGGATATGGCATCCATGATTCATAGTGAAATGAGAAAGCATGGAATAAAACTGGTTCTGGGCTATACAGTAGAAGGATTTAAAGAAAAGGACAATGGAGTAGAGATTTTGTTGAAAGATAATCCATCTCTTCATGCGGATATGGTAGTACTGGCAATTGGAGTTACACCGGACACAGCATTAGCAAAAGAGGCTGGTCTGGAGCTTGGTATCAAGGGAAGTATTATAGTGAATGACAGGATGGAAACTTCTGTACCGGACATTTATGCTGCAGGTGATGCAGTTCAGGTAAAACATTATGTTACTGGTGATGACGCATTGATCTCTTTGGCAGGACCTGCCAATAAACAGGGAAGGATCATCGCTGATAATATTTGCGGAGGCGATAGTCGTTACTTAGGCAGTCAGGGAAGCTCTGTTATCAAAGTATTTGATATGACAGCAGCCACTACAGGTATTAATGAAACCAATGCCAAAAGGGCAGGATTACATGTAGATACAGTGATTCTTTCTCCTATGAGTCATGCCGGCTATTATCCAGGCGGCAAAGTGATGACTATGAAGGTGATTTTTGAAAAGGAAACCTATCGTTTGCTTGGTGCACAGATTATTGGATATGAAGGCGTCGATAAACGTATTGATGTGCTGGCAACAGCAATCCATGCAAGACTGAAGGCAACCCAGCTGAAAAATCTGGATCTTGCATATGCACCGCCTTACTCATCTGCTAAGGATCCTGTAAATATGGCTGGATTCATGATAGACAACATAGCAGCAGGAACTCTGAAACAATGGCATTTGGAAGATATAGACACCATTCCTGAAGATAAAAGTGTTGTGTTACTGGATGTAAGAACTGTAGCTGAATTCAGCAGAGGCCATATTGATGGATTCAAAAATATTCCTGTAGATGAACTAAGGGAACGTATCAATGAAATTGAGAAGGGAAAACCCGTCTATCTGATATGCCAGAGTGGGCTGCGCAGTTATATTGCCAGTCGTATTCTGGAAGGGAACGGTTATGAAACATACAACTTCTCTGGCGGATTTCGCTTCTATGATGCAGTGGTTAATGATCGTGCATTAATTGAAAGAGCCCATGCATGTGGAATGGATTATTAAAAAATGAAAGTATTTATTATTTTATGATTTTTGAAGCACCTCCAGTCTTTTTATATCAAGAATTGTGATTTTACCACGGGATAATTTGACAAGCCCTTCCTCCTGAAAATATCGGAGCATTCGAGTGATAACCTCCCTGTGGGAACCAAGGTGGTTGGCAATGGTTTCATGGGTGATTTTTAGTTCATTGGTTCCCTCGATGGATGTTTCTTCTAATAGAAAAGAAGCAACGCGTTTATCCAGGCTTTTCCACATGATCTGTTCAATCAGCCACATGACATCAGAAAAACGGGTAGCCATTAACTCATTGGTATAGTTTGCAACTGGAGCAGATTCTTGCATGATACTTTTATAGATTTCAGCAGGGATTATCCAAAGCTCAGTATCTTTTTCTGCCTCAATAGTCACTTCAAATTGAATAGAACGCATGATACATGAGGCAGATAAGAGACACATATCCATATCGAACAAGCGGTAAAGTGTAATCTCCCGTCCTTCATCTGAAAGTATATAAGTTCGAAGCTGTCCGGATTTAACCAGCAATAATCCAGTGCAATCCAGGCTGCCGTTATGGATAATTGTTCCTCTTTTTACCTGCCGTGCGCTTAAACTGTCCGAAATTAGTTCCTTTTGTGCTGCATTTAATTCATTCCATACCGGAAAATAATTTTCAAAGCTCATAATAGTTATCTCCTTTTGTATAGTATACTTGTTTTGGGGAGAAACGTCAATTATATAATTGACATATGCCCATAATAGAGTTAATATGTAAGAAAAGCGAGAAGGGAGCAGTTTATGCCAAGACCAGTAAAATGCAGAAAAGTATGCCATTTTCCCAATGTTTTAGAATTCCTTCCGGCAGACGATACTGAGAAAAAAGCACCTATTGTTCTGACTGTAGATGAATATGAGACAATCCGCCTTCTGGACAAGAAAGGCTATAGCCAGGAGCAGTGTGCAGTATCTATGCAGATCGCAAGAACAACGGTTCAACGAATTTACGAGATTGCCAGGAAGAAAATAGCAGATGCACTCATTGACGGACATCCACTTAGAATCGAAGGCGGGGATTTCAGAATCTGCGATGGTCAAAGTAACAGCTGCAGCTTTGAAGAATGTTACAAGCAGGAGATTTATCAAAAATATGCAGTAGAAAAAGGAGAAGGTATAATGAGAATAGCAGTAACCTATGAGAATGGACAGATTTTTCAGCACTTTGGACACACAGAGACATTTAAGATTTATGATGTAGAGGAAGGAAAAGTAGTACATTCAGAAGTAGTAGATACGAATGGAAGCGGACACGGTGCATTGGCAGGATTTCTTAATGCATTGCATGCAGATGTTTTGATCTGTGGCGGAATCGGAGGCGGCGCACAGACAGCATTAGCGGCAGCTGGCATTAAGCTTTTCGGAGGAGTTTCCGGAGATGCGGATAAGGTGGTGGAAGCTTTTCTCAATGAAACACTTGAGTATAATCCGGATGTGAAGTGTTCTCACCACGAACATAGCCACGGGGAAGGACATACATGCGGAGAGCATGGATGTGGAAGTCACAGCTGTCATTAAGAAGAATAGTAAAAAATAAACCGTGTAATTGAACGCTTATGTTCTACACGGTTTGTTTTTTACGAGAGCCAGAGCGTGTTTGAAAAATCATTCCCACAATCTGCACGCCCCACTTTGCGGTATATTTTGCCCGAATTCAGTTGCCGTAGCCCGCTACGGCGCCCTCATCCGGACAAAATCTCCCACAAATTGTGACGCACATCTTGCAGAAAGCCTTTTTCAAACACGCTGCCTATATTCAGAAACGGTAATCTTATAATAATTTTTAAAAGCTGTATGAAAATGATTCGGATAAGAATATCCTAATCGGACAGAAATTTCAGAAATAGAAAGTTTATTCTCTTTCAGAAAAGTGACTGCTGCAGCCATACGGGCTTCTGTTCTTTTCTGGAGAAAATTCTGTCCATAACGGTTATACAAAATTCTGCTGGTTTGCCTGGTGCTTAAGCCTAAACGGCGAGAAAGCTCTTTTAGTGTGATTGTGTCATATTCAAGCAAGAAGCTGTCCTCAATCAGAATGTAGGCCTTGACTAATGGAATGGGGATATAGGTTATGGCCGCATTTGAGTCAGGCGCATAATTTCTCAGTATTTTTACTAAAAACTGCATGAAAAGAGCGCGCAGCATTATTGTGGCAGCAGTTCCGGGAGATGAAAGCTCATTATAAATCTGTTCTAGTGTTGCCTGTAAATCGGCACAGTCTTTTCCATACCAAAATGGATAATGCAAAAAAGGTTCCAATATATCTTTCTCAGAAGGGTTTCCTTTGGCATTATGCAATTCTTCAATTTTTAAATAAATACAATATTCATAGGTTGGATCGTCAGAATCAGAATACTGCTGATGCTCAATATGAGGACCGGTAGTATAGAGAATACCAGGATATAATTCATAACGGCATTGATTGCTGATCAGCAGTCCTTTTCCTTTTGGAACAAAGTGAATCTCATAACTATTGGAGCTGTGGGCATGAGAAGGTGTATTCCATGTCTGGCATTCATATGTGAATTTCAAAATGTTTATCTGGTAATTTCCTATTGTGAACATAATATATAAATTATCGTTTTTTATCATAGACACCCTCTTTCGGAAAATGCAGGTCAGACGTTTTCTGCCTGATGAAAATGTACGCTAAGTGGACATAAAAATGCTGTAATTGTCTGCTGTTCATGTATCATTATCGTACAACAACTTTTATAATGAAATCAAGAACAAAACAGAAAAACTTAAAAAGGAGGATGCCTATGACAATTGATGCACACCTGCATTTATGGGATAAACAGCTTGGACGCGTGGGTGAAAACAAGGTAGTTGCATTAACAGATGGAAAAAGTGATTTTGGCGGAGAAATCCGTCAGATGATGCCGCCATATATGTTGGACGGAAGAAATACGGTTGAAATGCTGATTGCAAATATGAATTATGCAAGAGTCAGCGGATGTGTGGTCACACAGGAGTATATAGATGGAAATCAGGATAGCTACTTATTAGAGTGCAGGAAAAAGTATCCCGCAAGAATAAAAATTTGCTGTCTTTATGAAGAAAAGGAAATCCCGGATAAATGGCTTGAACAATTTGACGGCATTAAAATTTGCGGCGGAAGACTGAAAGACCGGAATTTGCTGCATCATAAAGAGATTTTTGCAAAGGCAGACAGGTTGAAAAAATTTATTTCCATCGATATGGCAGAGGGGGATGTCCAGACAGACGCAATGGAGCAGCTGATTAAAATGCATCCAAATCTTCGTATCGCCATTGGCCATTTTGGAATGGTTACTGTGGATGGATGGGAAAAGCAGATCGCACTTGCGAAGCATGAGCATGTTTACATTGAAAGTGGTGGAATTACCTGGTTATTTCATAAAGAATTTTATCCATATCCTTCCGCGGTGAAAGCAATCCGTAAAGCAATTGATATTTGCGGAATTGACAAATTAATGTGGGGAAGCGATTATCCACGTACAATGACAGCAATTACCTATGATATGAGTAAGGATTTTATAGAAAAAACGGCTGAACTATCTGAAGAAGAGAAGAAAAAATTCTTAGGTGAAAATGCAAAAAAATTTTATGGATTTGAGGAATTAGAGATTCCCCCAAAAATAATAAATATGGTGGAATAAGAAGGAGGAGCAGCATGATCGTAAAAGGTACCTATTTCCAGAACAGTAAACAGAATCCATTAGTATATGGAGATGTAGAAATTCATAACCCTCCAAGAAGAAGATTAAGAGGAGAGGAAGAGAAAGAAGGAATTCTTGCAGAAAGTGTCCTGGTCGGATTCTGTGGAACAGACTATACGCTTATGAATATGGGACGGGAGGAAAATTTAAAGCATAAATTTCCGGAAGGCTGCAGCAGGCTGATCAATGGACATGAAGGTGTTGTATGGGTTCCGGATGAAAATCGTTTTGCAATCGTATTGATCCGCGGTGGAAACAGCTATGATCCAACGAGATATACAGAAGAGGAAAGCTATTTCGAGTATGGATGTGATCAGGCAGATGGACTGTTTTCCGATAAAAATTATTACAATCCGGATATGCTTCTGAGAATACCGGACGGGTATGTGAAGGACGGAAAAATATCACTTACATTATGTAAAAAACTTGTATTCAGTGATCCTTATGCCTGCATGATCTTCCAGAGAGAACGAATGGAAGATATAGGTGAAGCACAGAATTTCAGGGTAAAAATGGCTCAATATAAATGCAGCGAAGCAAAAGCAAGAGAAATTGCAAGAAAAGAAACCTTTGACAGAGTATGTATTTTTGGCCTTGGAACAACCGGCATGTTTATAGGAGATCTGATCCATCAGAGATATCCGGACGCAAAAATCGTTTTTGTGGCAAGAAGCGAAGAAAGCAGTCCGAAGGTTTCATTTGCAATAAAACAGACAGGCGCTTCTTATGTGAGAAGTGTGTTTGACACAAACGAACAGCTTGCAGATGCTATCAGGGAAAAATTAGGCGGCACAGCAACGGTATTTATAGGTTCCAGCGGAGCTGCAATTGAGCATGAAATTGCATTTCGTTATGGTGTATTAGGCTGCAATGGAATTTATAATTCCTTCTCCTTGGGACCGGAAATTACATTTGATACAATGCCTTTTGGATTTAAAAATCAGGTAATCTTTGGCTCTATTAATTTCCGGCAGGACCACATGGAAGAGGCAATCCGGATTCTTCAGAACAGCTGCTACGATGAGATTGTAGAGCTCATTGATAAGGACGAATTTACTGCAGACCCTATTGATGCATATGAAAATAAAATATATGCAAAAGGGGCACCGATGAAAACAGCAGTTATCTGGAATGAAAAGTATATTGACAAAGATTGTTAATCAAATAGCTTATAAGAAACGGAGAAAAAAATGAAAGTAATTACAATTTTAGAACCGGGAAAGGTTACCGTTACAGAAAAAGAGATGCCCGCAGTAAAAGAAGGTGAGGCACTGCTGAAGCTTTTATATGGAGGAATTTGCGGCAGCGATTTGGGAACCTATCGTGGAACCTTTGCATACGCAAGCTACCCAAGAATCCCGGGACATGAATTTTCTGCACAAATTGTAGAAATCGGAGAAAATGACAGAGGCTTAAAGCCAGGAATGATCGTAACCTGCAACCCATATTTTAATTGCGGAAAATGCTATTCCTGTGAAAGAGGGCTGGTAAATTGCTGCGAAAGCAATGAAACTATGGGAGCACAGAGAGATGGTGCATTTGCTGAATATATAACAATGCCCATTGAACGTATTTATGATGGGATGGGATTAAATCCGAAGCAGCTTGCTCTGATTGAACCGTTTTGTATCAGCTACCACGGGGTATCAAGAGCAAATATTAAAAAAGGAGATAAGGTACTTGTCATTGGTGCAGGAACCATTGGTGTTCTGGCTGCAATCGCGGCAAAAGCAAAGGGCGGAGAAGTATATATTGCAGATATTGCGGAAGAAAAGCTTCAATATGCATATAAAACATTCGGGCTTTCCGGCATGATCAAAAACGACAGCGAAGAAAGCTTTATGAGAAGCGTAAATCAGATTACAGGAAAACATCACGGCTTTGATGTCTGCATTGAGGCGGTTGGCCTTCCGTCTACCTTCCAGAACTGTATTGATGCTGCAGCCTATGGCGGTCGTATGGTTTTGATCGGTGTGGGAAAGAAAAATCTGGATTTCAATTTTACACTGATCCAGAAGAAAGAGTTAAGTATTTTTGGATCCAGAAATGCATTAAAAGCGGATTTTAAAGAACTTATTGAGCTGGTTAAAAGCGGAAAAATTGATTTGGAAAAAATAGTAATGAATCCAGGCTCTGCAGATGCTGCAAAAAAATCAGAATATGAATTAGAGGAAGCAGCGGCGGCATTTGAAGAGTTTAGTCAATATGGTGGCAGCAAGCTGAAAGTACTTATCCATTTTTCAGATCCTTCATAAAGAACAGGTGAAAGACATTCCAATACTATCTGGAAGGACAGCAACAATAAAATTTGTACAAAAAGTATATTTTTACAAAAATACTTGAAATTATTTGTGCAATATGATATTGTGTAAATACATTAAATGGGCAATTGAGATGTGAAGCTGTGAGAGGAGAGCGAAGATTATATCAGCCGCAAGGCTGCTATAGACTGCGCTCTTTTTTATTTAAGGAGGGAAAATATGGCTAAGTATGTAATGGCTTTAGACGCAGGAACGACAAGCAATAGATGCATTTTGTTTAATGCAAAGGGAGAAATGTGCAGTGTAGCACAGAGGGAATTTACCCAGTATTTCCCGAAACCAGGATGGGTTGAGCATGACGCAGATGAAATTTGGGCAAGTATGCTTGGCGTAGCTGTTGAGGCAATGAATATGATCGGAGCAGAAGCCGAGGATATTGCGGCAATTGGCATTACCAACCAGAGGGAAACTACGATTGTATGGGACAAAAATACGGGAGAACCAGTTAACCATGCAATTGTGTGGCAGTGCCGCAGAACCTCTGAATACTGTGACAGCCTGAAAGAAAAAGGACTCACTGACAAGTTCAGGGAAAAAACAGGCCTTGTTATTGATGCTTATTTTTCCGGCACAAAGGTAAAATGGATTCTGGATAATGTACCGGGTGCAAGAGAACGTGCAGAAAAGGGAGAATTATTATTTGGTACAGTTGAAACCTGGCTGATCTGGAAGCTGACAAAGGGTGCAGTTCATGTTACAGATTATTCCAATGCTTCCCGCACTATGCTGTTTAACATTAACACACTGAAATGGGATGATGAGATTCTTGCAGAACTGAATATTCCGAAATGTATGCTGCCTGAACCAAAACCGTCAAGCTGTGTATACGGAAAAGCAGATCCTTCTTACCTGGGAGGGCCAATCCCGATTGCCGGTGCAGCAGGAGACCAGCAGGCTGCACTGTTTGGACAGACCTGCTTCAATGCTGGTGAAGCAAAAAACACATATGGAACCGGCTGCTTCTTGCTGATGAATACCGGAGAGAAACCGATTTTTTCAAAGAACGGGCTGGTAACTACAATTGCATGGGGGCTGGACGGGAAAGTAAATTACGCATTGGAAGGTTCTATTTTCGTAGCTGGAGCTGCAATCCAGTGGCTGAGAGATGAGCTTCGCATTATTGATTCCGCATCGGACTCAGAATATATGGCAAAGAAAGTAAAGGATACACACGGATGTTATGTAGTACCGGCATTTACCGGACTTGGTGCACCGCACTGGGATCAGTATGCGAGAGGAACTATTGTAGGAATCACACGCGGTGTTAATAAATACCACATTATTCGCGCAACACTGGAATCTCTTGCATACCAGGTAAATGATGTATTGGAAGCAATGAAGGCTGATTCAGGGATTGACCTTGCGGCGCTTAAGGTTGACGGAGGCGCAAGTGCAAATGATTTCCTGATGCAGACTCAGTCAGATATTATCAATGCACCGGTTAACCGTCCTAAGTGTGTAGAGACAACTGCAATGGGAGCTGCTTATCTTGCCGGTCTTGCAGTAGGTTACTGGACAAGCAAAGAGGATGTGATTAAAAACTGGGCGATCGACAAAACATTCGAGCCGAATATTTCAGATGAAGACAGGGAAAAACGGATCAAAGGCTGGAACAAAGCTGTTAAATACGCTTATGGATGGGCAAAGGAAGATTAAGGAGTGAGCCGGGAATGTATGATGTAATAATTATCGGAGCAGGAGTTTCGGGTGCGGCGGCAGCAAGAGAATTGTCACGATATAAGGTAAAAGTATGTGTAATTGAAAAAGAAGAGGATGTATGCTGTGGTACCTCCAAAGCCAACAGTGGAATTATCCATGCCGGCTATGATGCAGCGGAAGGGTCATTGATGGCGAAACTGAATGTTCGCGGAAACCAGATGATAGAGCAGCTTTCAAAGGAGCTTGATTTTCCATTTAAGAAAAACGGATCTCTGGTCATATGTCTGGATGACGAGGATAAACCAAAGCTTCAGGTATTGTATAACAGAGGCATTGCAAATGGGGTTAAGGAGCTGAGAATTCTTAACCGTGAGGAATTAAAGGAAATGGAGCCAAATATTTCCGATGAGGCCTGTGCTGCACTTTATGCCCCTACAGCTGGTATTGTATGTCCTTTTAATATGAATATCGCAATGGCAGAGAATGCATATGCAAATGGCGTGGAATTCAAATTTGATACGGAAGTCAGGGAGCTTAAGCCAATGGATAAAGGCTGGGAGATTCATACAAATAATGGAGTTTTCCAGACACAATACGTAGTAAATGCCGCTGGAGTCTATGCAGACAGATTTCATAATATGGTAAGTGAAAAAAAGATTCACATTACGCCGAGAAGAGGAGATTACTGTCTGCTGGATAAAAGCGCAGGGAATCATGTAAGTAAAACGATTTTTGCACTTCCGGGGAAATACGGAAAAGGAATTCTGGTTGCGCCGACGGTTCATGGAAATCTGATCCTTGGCCCGACAGCAATCGATATTGAGGATAAAGAAGGAACAAATACTACAAGAGAAGGCCTGGACCAGATCCTCGAAAAAGCAGAAATGAATGTAAAAGATATTCCGCTTCGTCAGGTAATCACTTCATTTTCAGGACTTCGCGCCCATGAAGACGGACATGAATTTATTATCGGAGAGGCAGAGGATGCAAAAGGCTTTATTGATTGCGCAGGCATCGAATCACCTGGACTTACCAGTGCTCCGGCAATTGGAGAAATGATAGCTCAGATTCTGAAGGAAAAAATGAATCTGGAAGAAAAGGATAATTTTGCTGCAACAAGAAAAGGCGTGCTGGATCCTAACACCCTTAGTAAGGAAGAAAGAATTGCCTTGATCAAAGAAAAGCCGGAATATGGCAATATTATCTGCCGCTGTGAAATGGTTACAGAAGGAGAGATTATTGATGCAATCAGAAGACCTCTTGGCGCGAAATCCCTGGATGGAATAAAGCGCAGGACAAGAGCGGGCATGGGACGCTGTCAGGCAGGCTTTTGTTCCCCAAAGACTATGGAAATTCTGGCCCGTGAACGACATGTGAGCATGTTTGAAATTACGAAATCCGGTGGAAATTCCAGAATTGTTACAGATAATAACAAGGATTCGTTATAAAAGGGAGGCATTGCATCATGAGAGCTTATGATATTGTTATCATCGGAGGCGGACCGGCAGGACTTGCAGCTGCGATTTCTGCGAAGAAAAGCGGAACAGACAGTGTCCTGATCCTGGAAAGAGACAGAGAGCTTGGCGGTATCCTGAATCAGTGCATCCATAACGGATTCGGACTTCATACATTTAAAGAAGAGCTGACCGGACCGGAATATGCGGGACGTTTTATTGACCAGGTAAAGGAACTGGATATTGAATATAAATTAAATACAATGGTTATGGACATCAGTCCCCAGAAAGTAGTTACTGCAATGAATAAAGAAGAGGGACTTTTTGAGCTTCAGGCGAAAGCAGTAGTTCTTGCAATGGGCTGCCGTGAGCGTTCCAGAGGTGCACTTAACATTCCGGGCTACCGTCCGTCCGGTATTTTTTCCGCAGGCACTGCACAGAGACTGGTGAATATTGAAGGATATATGCCGGGAAAAGAAGTTGTGATCCTTGGCTCAGGAGATATTGGCCTGATCATGGCAAGACGAATGACCCTTGAAGGTGCAAAGGTTAAAGTGGTTGCAGAGCTAATGCCATATTCCGGTGGCCTTAAACGAAACATTGTACAGTGTCTGGATGATTATGGAATTCCATTAAAGCTTAGCCATACAGTGGTGGATATCAAAGGAAAAGAACGGCTGGAGGGTGTTACCCTTGCCCAGGTAGACAGTCATGGAAAGCCGATTCCGGGAACAGAAGAAGAATACAGCTGTGATACGCTTCTTCTTTCCGTTGGTCTGATTCCGGAAAATGAAATTTCAAGAGGTATGGGTGTGGGCATAAACCCTGTTACATCAGGACCTAAGGTAAATGAAAGTCTGGAGACAAGCATTGAGGGTGTTTTTGCCTGTGGAAATGTATTGCATGTGCACGATCTGGTTGACTTTGTATCTGAAGAAGCCCAAGCAGCAGGAAAAAATGCTGCCGAATATGTAAAAACGGGAAAAGAGCGAAAGCCAGAAACAAAAGAGATTCGTATAAATCCCATTGAAGGCGTCAGATACACTGTTCCCGGAACAATCAATGCAGATCGTATGGATGAAGATCTCACCGTGCGCTTCCGTGTAGGTGGCGTTTATACGAACTGCTACATCAGCGCATATTTTGACAATGAGAGAGTGATCCACAAAAAACGTCCGGTTGTTGCACCTGGTGAGATGGAAGAAATCAAGCTGACAAAAGAACAGCTTTTAAAATATCCGGATTTGCAGACGATTACGGTAAAGCTTGAGGAGGCATAGAACTATGGAAGAAAGAAAACTGACATGCATCGGCTGTCCAATGGGCTGTCCTCTCACCGTTGTAATGAATGGAGAAGAAGTGGCAAGTGTTACGGGAAATACCTGTAAACGAGGAGCTGTATACGCAAGAAAAGAAGTGACCAATCCTACAAGAATCGTAACTTCTACGGTACGTGTAGTTGGCGGCAGTATTAATATGGTATCTGTGAAGACAAAAGAAGATATTCCTAAGGGACGGATCTTTGACTGTGTGAAAGCATTGAAAGGAATTGAAGTTCCGGCACCTGTTCATATTGGTGATGTGATCCTTAAAAATGCAGCAGGTACAGGTGTGGATATTATTGCTACAAAGAATGTAGAATAATAAAGAATCGTTGAAATTATAAGGTTGCCAAATATTTTTCTGTCATTTATAATGAAATCATAAATTGGCAGCAGAAAGCCAAATAAGGAGGAGTTTCCAATGAACGTTACTGAAATCAGACGTCCGGCTGACATGGAAAGAATTACAACCCCAGAACTTGCAAAGGCTTTTATTGAAGAGCAGGTTGCACTGATCAGAGAACAGGTGGGAGATAAGAAGGTTCTTCTTGCACTTTCCGGTGGAGTGGATTCATCTGTTGTTGCAGCGCTTTTAATCAAAGCAATTGGTCAGCAGTTAGTATGTGTCCATGTTAACCATGGTCTGCTTCGCAAGGGTGAGCCGGAGCAGGTGGTTGAAGTATTCCGCAATCAGATGAATGCAAATCTTATCTATGTGGATGCCACAGAGCGTTTCCTTAATAAGCTGGCAGGAGTTGAAGACCCTGAAACAAAGAGAAAAATTATTGGCGGAGAATTCATTGAGGTTTTTGCAGAAGAAGCAAGAAAGCTGGAAGGCATTGAATTCTTGGCGCAGGGTACAATCTGGCCGGATATTCTGGAGTCAGAAGAAGGAATTAAGGCACATCATAATGCTGGCGGACTTCCGGAGGATATGGATTTTGAGCTTGTAGAGCCAGTCAGAATCCTTTTCAAAGATGAGGTTCGTGTTGTTGGTGACGAGCTTGGCCTGCCTCATGGTATGGTTTACCGTCAGCCATTCCCGGGACCGGGACTTGGCGTTCGCTGTCCTGGAGCAATTACACGTGATCGTCTGGAAGCAGTGCGTGAATCTGATGCGATTCTTCGTGAGGAATTTGAGAAGAACGGACTGGAAGGAAAAATCTGGCAGTATTTTACTGTTGTTCCGGAATTCAGATCTACCGGAATCAAGGACGGAAAGCGTGCTTTTGAGTGGTGCTGTATCGTTCGCGCAGTGTGTACAACCGATGTTATGACAGCAACCGTTGCTGAGATTCCACATGAATTGATGGTTCATATTACAGACCGTATCACACATGAGGTTGCCGGAATCAATCGTGTGCTCTATGACTTCACACCAAAGCCAACCGGAACTGTGGAATTTGAATAATTATCAAATGAATATATGTTGAAAATAAAGAAATATTTGTGAAAAAATGGCATCAGCGTTACAGCTGATGCCATTTTTGAATAGTTTTGAAGCTGAAATTACAGGAAAAAACTGCTATTCTGCATAAAAAAAGAAGGATTTCAAAGAAAAAAAGAAGTATTTTGTATAGTTTCTTTGAGATTCCATTGTTATAATATGTTCATGTGAAACAAACGAAAACACTCAAATGT
>CAKRKL010000039.1 GCA_934358405.1 uncultured Blautia sp. | reverse complement strand
CTGGACAGTGCATCAACTGTCTTCTGGGTCGGAGCAATGATATCAATCAGTCTCTTATGTGTTCTCTGCTCAAACTGCTCTCTGGAATCTTTATATTTATGAACAGCTCTTAAGATTGTAACAACCTCTTTCTTAGTTGGAAGCGGAACTGGACCGCTAACTGTTGCACCGTTTTTCTTAACAGTATCGATGATCTTTGCAGCAGATGCATCTACTAACTGATGATCGTAAGCTTTTAATGTGATTCTCATTACCTGATTTGCCATAAAAAAAGTCTCCTCCTATTCGTACTCACTATCAGTACGACAAGCGGCGACTGTACACATCTCCGTGTGTGTCCTAAAACTTCTTTCCGTTTTATTTTTTTCACACACCCCATCCCCAGGATGGCTATTGAACTTGTACAGTGACTTGTCGTCAGTTTCCTAACTTGACATTCGCTCCACGGAAAACCTGCCTCATTGGCAGCAACCTCACGTTTCATTGCTATCATGTCACAGCAGATATTAGTATACACAAGGTTTTCAAAGATTGCAAGTGTTTTTTTCAAAAAATCGAAATACTTTTTGTACTAATTTAAATACAATTCATGCAGATATAATGATATCGCAAAAAGAAAGAAGAGGTATTCTCTCTACTGAAATACCTCTTCTTTCCTATTATATTATGCAATGTCTGAGTGAAGTAAATTCCTACTTCGCTATTATCATATAATGATTAATCTTCATCCTCATAGTAGTCATCATCGTCTTCATCATCTGCAAAGATATCGGAATAATCAAACAATGTAACCTTAGTAATCTCATCCTTTACAATGTCAGGTGCATCTCCCTCTTTCTTCGCCTTCGCAGCAAGCTGCGCCGGTGAATATCTCGGGATTGCCAGCTTCTTAATCTCTACTGGCTCATCCTCCTCTTCAGGAGTTTCCTGTACCGCTTTCTTCTTAGGTGATGCTTTCCTGGTCTGAGCTGCAGGTTTAGCAGACTTTCTGACTGGTTTACGATCCTCAGCAGTAGCTGCAGCAATTTCTTTCTTCAGAAGCTCATGAGCCTCACTTGTAGCACTCTGCACTGCTCTCTGTGGGCGCTCGTCCTCCTCTGTGTCAAAATCATCCTCGTCAATCTCATCAACAAAGCCACCTGTACGAATCTTGCGTTTTTCCTTCTTGCTGCGTTTACTCTCAGCCTTAATCTCACGCTCTTCATCTCGGTACTCGCGTTCTCTGCGTTTCTCTTCCCGCTTCAGTTCCTTACGGCTCTTTACATATCCCGGTTCTGTATCATCCGGATAATCGTCATATTCATCGTCCGGATCCTTTTTCCACAGCTCAGCAATCACATAGAGGATAATCAGGAACAGAACTACAAGTCCCAAAACGATCAATCCCTCAATGCTCTTGGTAGCAGCCATCAGATAGCCGATGAACGGAATTGTCACAACAATCTTCGGAAGGTAGCTTCCAATTGCAACATTGATCGGCTCTCCCTGTGAAATAGTAGGGTCCATGGCAGTACCTGTACCATTTTTCACATCAGCACTTGCAAGTGTATAACGATACACTGCATTATCTTCATCATTCACAAGGATCGGTGTACCCAGAGCTGCTTCTTCTGTTTTCACCGGAATTGCATATGTAACAGATCCCATCGCAAGATTTGACTTGACTGTGGAGTCGTCTCGAATTTCGGTAGTCACTCCAAGAAACGGAGGCACCGCTAATGCAATCACACAAAGTATGGTGCATATCACAACAAAATGTACGATAAATTTTAAGAACTTAGACATTGGTAACCATCCTCACTTTTTATAGCATACCTTACTGGTTGCTTAAGTACTGTTCAATACTGCTCATGGCAGCTTCTTCATCTTCGCCATTAGCTGAGAGTGTAATTTCCTCACCTGCATCCAGTCCCAGTGTCATCATACCCATAATACTCTTGGCATTGACCTTCTTCTTTCCTGCCTCTACATAAATCTCGCTATTAAACTGGCTTGCCACCTGTACAAGCTGTGCAACGGGTCTGGCTTCAAGTCCTGTGGACAGGTGAATGGTGATTGGCTTTTTGATCATAATAATTCCTCCTTGTTTTCCCTCAGGTCATCCGCAAGTACGCTTAACTTACGAAGCCGATGATTTACTCCGGATTTTCCAACCTGTGGGTTCAACATCAATCCTAATTCTTTCAGTGTTGCTTCCGGATACTGCAGCCGCAATCTTGCGATCTCTTCAAGCCCCTCGTTAAGACTTTCCAGACCCACTTTTTGTTCAAGAAGCCTGATATCTTCGATCTGCTTCACAGCCGCATTTACCGTTTTGTTTATATTGGCAGTCTCACAATTGACCTTACGGTTTACAGAATTACGCATTTCCTTCAGGATGCGAATGTTCTCTAAATCCATGAGGGCAACATTCGCTTCCATGATAGCCAGCATATCCACAATCTGTGCACCCTCCTTCACATAGAATACATAAGACTTCTTGCGAAGGACTATCTTAGCTTCTATGTGAAAGCTTCGGACAATTTCCTGAAGCTGCCTGCCAATCTTCTGACTGGGGCATACGATTTCAAAATGATACCCCTTCCTCGGATCGCTGATAGATCCGGAACAGAGAAAGGCTCCGCGTACAAACGACCTTTTGCAGCAATCCCTCTGATATACAAGGGAATTAGATACAAACGGCGTTTCTCCGCTGATCCCCGTGATTTCAAGTTTCAGTGAGTCCAGTATTTCCTTTATCAGAGCCTGATCTGTGACAGAAATACAGTAGAGATTTCCTTTCCTGAAACAGTCCATCCGGAGAGGTGATACTGCTGTCTCTATATTAAATGTTTTTTGCAATAATGTAAAGCCTTTTCTTGAAAGTGCCTCATTTTCTGTCTGGATGCAGAGAGATAGCTTCCCATCTGATCCAACGCCCAGGCTGCCGCAGAAAGTGAAAATTGCAGCCAACTCTGCAATCTTACAGTGCCTTCCGGAGCCTATATGCCTGGAAAGTTCTTCTTTCACCATCCCTGAAAAAGACATTTTCCAAACTCCTTTTTATTTTTTCAGCAGGCGGTCCTTATCCACATCCCTGTGCTCCAGCCGGAAACCATATTCACTGTTTCTGGCAATTCTGCTGTACAGCTCTCTTGCAATGGTGACAGAGCGATGCTTGCCTCCTGTACATCCAATAGCGATTACAAGACTGGTTTTGCCCTCCTGGGCATATTTCGGAATCAGAAACTCCGTCATATCCTCCAGCTTATTGGCAAAAATTCTTGCTGTCTCATTATCCATTACATAATTAAAAACATTTTCATCCATACCTGTCAGCGGCCGGAGTTCATCCTCATAATAAGGATTAGGGAGAAAGCGGACATCAAATACCAGATCTGCATCTGCCGGGATTCCGTATTTAAATCCAAAGGACAATACTGTAACCATCATATTGCAGAATTTTTCGTTATCCACAAAAATTTTTTCAATTTCCTGGCGCAGTTCTCTGGTAAGAAGATGGCTGGTATCAATAATATAATCCGCCCTTTTGCGAAGAAATTCCATTTTCCTGCGTTCCAGACGGATTCCTTCATCCACTCTTCCGGAAACTACAAGAGGGTGACTTCTTCTGGTCTCTTTGTATCTTTTTACAAGTACAGAATCTTCTGCATCCATAAAAAGAATCTCAAAGTCATATCCGGCATCCTTCATATGATCCAGAACCTCAGCCAGTTCTTCAAGAGAGCGGCCGCTTCTGGCATCAATGCCAAGGGCCGCATTCTGAACCCCTTCTTCATGTACTTCCAGCATCAGAGATGCAAATTTCTCCACTAATGGAATAGGAAGATTATCCACACAAAAATAGTGTGCATCCTCCAGCATCTTCAGCACCGTAGACTTACCGGCACCGGAAACACCTGTAACAATTACAAATCGCATATCTTATCTCCCGATCAAACGAATTCTCTTCGTTCTGCAACGTACTTTCTCTGAACAGGCTGCATGCCCTGTCAGAATTCTCCAAGGAACTTCACTTCCGGCTCCAGCATTACATCGAATTTCTCTTTTACAATGCGCTGAACATCTGCCATCAGCTGTCGAACATCCTCTGCTGTAGCATCTCCTGTATTGATCACAAATCCGCAATGCTTCTCTGAAACCTGAGCTCCTCCTACCTGATAGCCTCTAAGCCCGCTATCCATAATCAATTTGCCTGCAAAATACCCTTCCGGTCTTTTGAATGTGCTGCCTGCACTTGGATAGGAAAGGGGCTGCTTACTGCTTCTCATACCGGTAAGCTCCTGCATCCGGCTTCTGATAGCTTCCTTGTCTCCCGGCTCAAGGGAAATCACTGCTTCAAGAACAACGTAGCCTTCTTCCTTTATTGCGCTGGTCCTGTAGCCCATACGAAGCTGATCTGCCTGAAGAGTAAGGATTTCGCCTTCCTGGGTGAGTACTGTTACTTCTTTGAGTACATCCTTCATTTCACCCCCATAGGCACCTGCATTCATCACAACAGCACCACCTATAGTTCCCGGAATTCCTCCTGCAAACTCAAAACCTGTTAAAGATGCATCCCTGGCTGCTGACGCAATTCCAGACAAAAGAGCACCTGCACTGGCATGAATTTCATTTCCCTGAACCTGAATCTGGCTAAAGCCGCGATACAGCTGTACCACAACACCGTGATATCCCTTATCACTTACCAGAAGATTGCTTCCATTTCCAAGAATAAAATAAGGAACTTTTTCTTCACGACAAATACCCAGTATTTGTGCAATCTGAGGAACTGATTTCGGCACCAGAAACAATTCTGCCGGGCCTCCAATACGGAACGTGGTATGTCTGCTCATAGGTTCCAATTCCAGTATCTGGTCATCTGCCAGCACTTTCTGAAAATGCTGTTTTATTTTTTCATTCACAGATTTACATCCTCTATCTTTCTAACTGATTTGATAATACTCGGGAAAAAACTTGCTTCCCCAAACTTGATGCTGCGGATTATCCGCAGTCGTACAGCAACATTATTTTGTCCATTGCCGTATCTTTTTATTATACTATTTAAGTAACAAAATGTACAGAAAAAAAGCGTATATTTTCACGTATTCTTCCCATATTAAAATGTTAGAGTGTGTTAAAAAAAACTCAAACAGATACCACAGCCAAAAGTAAAATGTAAGCTTTATCAAACTTTATTTCATATTAATAAGGCAACAGAAAGGAGAGATTCATCATGCTTCAGCAATTTTTTCTGGTAGTCATTGGCTTCTGTGCAGGAGTTATTATCGCAGGCGGTGTGGTCGGGCTTCTCATTGGTCTTTCCATTGTCCCAAGATATGCCGGCGTTACTCATACGGGAAGACATATATTATTATATGAAGATATTACTCTTCTTGGAATTGTTTCCGGAAATCTTTGCTTTCTCTATGGATGGCATCTTCCAGGAGGTGCAGTGTTCCTGATTCTATACGGACTTTTCTCCGGCATTTTCCTTGGAGGATGGATCATGGCACTGGCTGAAATGGCAGATGTTTTCCCCATCTTTTCCAGAAGGATCAAATTGACGAATGGAATCCGCCCGGTAGTTATTGCCGTAGCCGTTGGAAAAACCTTAGGCTCTTTATATTATTTTTACAAGAGATGGTTTCCCTGAAAGAGCCATCAAAGTAAATAAGACGGAACATTCTTTTTTGCAGCAATTCCGGATTTCTTTGATACATTCTCTTTTTCCGGAATTTCCGCTGCTGCTACCGGGCACTCCCCTATAAGTCCTCTGTACCATTTCCGGTAATCTGCCGGGGAGCATCCCATTTCCTTGCGGAAAGTTTCTGAAAAATAGCTTGCCCCTGCAAATCCGTTTGCAGACGCAATTTCACCCATGGATGCAGTCTTATCAATTACTGCGTCCATGCTGTTCCAGATTCTGCATTTCTGCAAATATTCAAAAGGGGTCATATTCATATGTTTCTTGAAAAAGCGGCAGAAATCCCCGGTGCTTACCTGACATGCCTCAGCCATCCCTGCAAGAGTCAGCTTATCATTACAGTTTGAAGTCAGGTAATCTGTCATGCGGTTTAATTTTGTGCGCTCCCGAAGTACTGCATTTTTACAAGAAGGATCAGCCTGAAGATATTTTTTGTAAAGACTTCCCCAGGCAGTAAACATCCAGCTCTTCATATCCAGTTCATAAGCCAGGTCTCTTTCTGCGGCAGTCTGCGCAGCTGCCTTCAATGCCTGCAGAAGAATGTCTTCATCCGTATCCTCCTCTGCTGATGGCATAAATCTGCAGTAAGCAAAGGCTTCTGCCTTAGCCACAGGCGCAATATATTTTGCCAGAAGATGCTTATCTCCGGCTGCCAGATAGTCTGCAGAAACCTCAGCTATATACAGCTGACAGCCTTTATCCCTGCAAAAGGTCAGGCGATAGGATTGATTCTTGTTGATAAACAGAGCTTCCCCAGACTCCAGATCAATTCTCTCCTGATTTACCTGACATTGCATTTCTCCCTCTTCTGCCAGGATAAAGGTAAAAAAATCCCCCTTCATGCATGGCATATGTCCTAATTCAGCTGAAAGCAGGTTCAACTGACGAATTCTAAGCTTCTCCTCAGATTCCTCCGTAAGAAGCCGAACTTCTTTTCCTATGTAATATTTCCCCATACGGCACCTCTCTTCTTTTGTTCATAACAATACTAACATCATATTATATTTTCATAAAAAAAGAAAGTATATTTTTCTTCCTGTTCCACATACTAATCATAAATCATTTTACAGGAGGAAGCAATGAATCATTCTCAGCAAACAAAGCAACAGAAAAAATATTCCAGCTATGTAAAAAAAATCACACCCACTCACAGCCTGCCTCTAAACATGGTAAAAGCATTTTTCACAGGAGGACTCATCTGCGTCCTTGGACAGATTATAACAAATTTTGCAAAATCCAAAGGATTAAATCAGGAAATGGCCGGAATCTGGTGCTCCGTCACCCTGGTTCTCATCAGTGTGCTTCTCACTGGGTTTAACATCTATCCCAAAATCGGCAAATTCGGAGGAGCAGGAAGTCTGGTTCCCATTACCGGCTTTGCAAACTCCGTAGCAGCACCCGCCATTGAATATAAAGCCGAAGGCCAGGTTTTTGGAATCGGATGCAAAATTTTCACTATTGCGGGTCCTGTCATTCTCTACGGGATCATAAGTTCCTGGGCTGCTGGAGTAATCTATTACATTTTAAAAATAACGGAGGTGATCTCATGAATACAAATCCCCCTGCCAAGCTCGCCGGTTCTGCCAGCATCGCTTTTCAGACTCCTGTTTATATTACCGGCTATGCATCTGTCGTAGGAAAAAAAGAAGGGGAAGGTCCTCTTGGGGAAAAATTCGATATAGTCTGTGAAGACCCCATGTTTGGATGTGATACCTGGGAAGCTGCTGAAAGCACCATGCAAAAAGAAGCCTCCATACTGGCTCTTGAAAAAGCCGGGCTTACCCCAGGCGATATTCGTATGGCTTTTGCAGGCGATCTCCTTGCCCAGACCACAGCATCCTCCTTTGGCGTTGCAGAACTCAGCATCCCATTTTACGGACTTTTCGGAGCCTGTTCTACTATAGGCGAATCCCTTTCTCTTGGAGCCATGTCCATTGCTGCAGGATATGGAAAGCATATTCTCTGTGCAACCTCCAGCCATTTTGCCAGCGCAGAAAAAGAGTTCCGCTTTCCTCTGGCTTACGGAAATCAGCGTCCTCTTTCCGCTACCTGGACCGTAACCGGAAGCGGTGCCTGTATTCTCTCCGGCACATTGCCTGCAAAAGAACATCCAAAGAAAACAGATTCTCTTCTCTCTCGCAAAGACTGTGTCCAAATCACAGGACTCACCACTGGAAGGCTTGTTGATTACGGACTTAAAGACTCTCTGAATATGGGCGGCTGTATGGCACCTGCTGCCTGCGACACAATCTACAGGAATCTATGTGATTTTTGCAGAACACCTGAAGATTACGATGCAATTTTCACCGGAGATTTGGGTGCTGTAGGACAAAGAATCCTACTTGATCTCCTTGAAGAAAAGGGATTTGATATCAAGTCCATTTCTTGGGACTGTGGTCTTTTGATTTTTGACAATAAGACACAGGATACGCACTCCGGCGGCAGTGGCTGCGGCTGCAGTGCTTCAGTACTTGCTTCCCATATTTTACCTGAACTTGCGAAAGGCACCTGGAAGAGAGTGTTATTCGTTCCGACCGGGGCACTTCTGTCCAAGACAAGCTTTAATGAGGGAGATTCCATTCCGGGAATTGCCCATGCAGTGGTTTTAGAGCATTGTCCTGTCTGATTCCCGGAAAACATCTGTAATATAAGCATTCAAATTTCTAAAACGGAGGTTACACTATGGACTATTTCAATGCATTCTGGGTAGGAGGACTGATCTGCGCCCTTGTCCAGATCCTGCTGGACAAAACAAAGCTTATGCCAGGACGGGTTATGGTACTTTTGGTATGCTCCGGTGCTATTTTAGGAGCTGTAGGCATTTATCAGCCACTGATTGATTTTGCAGGGGCCGGTGCCTCTGTGCCTCTTCTTGGATTTGGAAATACTCTATGGGTTGGGTTAAAAAAAGCCATTGATAAAGATGGATTTATCGGACTCTTTACCGGAGGTTTCACTGCCTGTGCGGCCGGAATTTCTGCTGCACTTATTTTTTCCTACCTGGCAAGCTGGATATTCAGGCCCAAGATGAAAGAATGATTATAGAGGGTCGCTGCTGCCAATCTGGCGAAATAAAACAGGAGGTATTTTTCCATGAGCGATACTCTTTATATTCAGATCGATCAAAATGTTGAAGTTCATCATCCCCATATTTATCTTCAGGATATTGTCAGGCTTTCCTGCAGCAATACAAAACTCCTAAACCGCCTGCGTGTAATGCCTGTGACTAATTTGGACCCTGACAAGCCAGGGCGCTACGTACTCTCTTCAATGGACCTTATTAAGGATATCCAGCAAAAAGAACCAGATGTTGATATTACTACTATAGGCGAATCAACCTTTATCATCACCTATCAGAAGGAAGGCAGTGTCAATATTATCCTCAGATGGTGCAAAGTAATCTTTGTATGTCTTGCCACCTTCTTCGGGGCAGGATTTTCTATTATGACCTTCAATAATGATGTAGATGTCCCGGCATTATTTGGGCAAATCTACACGCAGGTAACCGGACAGGAAGCCAATGGCTTTTCGGTTCTGGAAATTTCTTACTCTATTGGAATTGGACTTGGAGTACTGTTCTTCTTCAATCATTTCGGACGAATGAAGCTTACAGATGATCCAACACCAATGCAGGTACAAATGCGGCTGTACGAAGATGATGTAAACACTACCGTCATAGAAGAGGCTTCAAGGCATCAGGTTCCGGAAAAACTCAAATAAACAGCTTCCCATATTCTTTTGACTGATACAAATTATGATTCCCGGCATTGCCATTTTCCTCCAAAAATGGTACTATATTTCCATATAATCACTTCCTGTTTTAACACTCAGGAAGCATATCTTACCAAACAGATCAGGAGGCACTAATGAACGATTACAAAATGGGAACCAAATGTGTTCAGGCAGGTTATAAACCAGGAAATGGAGAACCGCGTCAAATTCCGATTATTCAGTCAACAACCTTTAAATATGATACCAGCGAAGATATGGGCAAGCTTTTTGACCTGGAAGCAGAAGGATATTTCTACTCCCGTCTTCAGAATCCTACCAATGATCATGTGGCAGCTAAGCTTGCAGCCATGGAAGGCGGCAGTGCAGCTATGCTTACTTCTTCCGGACAGGCAGCCAATTTTTTTGCGCTGTTTAATATCTGCGAATGCGGAGATCACATTGTAGCTTCTTCCTCCATTTACGGCGGAACCTTTAACCTGATTGCAGTAACGATGGCAAAAATGGGCATCACAGCAACCTTCGTGTCCCCCGATGCCACAGAGGAGGAATTAAATGCTGCATTTAAGCCCAATACCAAGGTTATGTTTGGAGAAACCATTGCCAACCCGGCACTGACAGTCCTGGATATTGAACTTTTTGCCAAGGTTGCTCACGCACATGGTGTTCCTCTTATCGTAGATAATACTTTCCCGACTCCTGTAAACTGCCGCCCGTTTGAGTGGGGTGCTGACATTGTTACTCACTCTACCACCAAGTACATGGATGGCCATGGTGCTGCGCTTGGCGGTGCCATTGTAGACAGCGGCCGCTTTGACTGGATGGCACACGCTGAAAAGTATCCGGGACTTTGTACTCCGGATGAAAGCTACCATGGAGTTACATATGCAGAGAAATTCGGAAAAGAAGGAGCTTTCATCACTAAATGTACAGCTCAGCTGATGCGCGATTTTGGCTCCGTACAGTCTCCTAACAATGCCTTTATCCTGAATCTCGGACTTGAGTCTTTACATGTTCGTATGCCGAAGCACGTTGAAAATGGTCAGGCGGTTGCTGAATTCCTGGAAAGCCATCCGAAGGTAGCTTATGTAAATTATCCGGGACTTCCATCCAACAAGTATTACGAAAGAGCGCAGAAATACCTTCCAAATGGCGGATGTGGTGTTGTATCTTTCGGACTAAAGGGAGGACGTAAGGCAGCTTCTGTATTTATGCAGAATCTGAAGCTTGGAGCCATTGAAACACATGTGGCAGATGCAAGAACCTGCTGCCTGAACCCGGCAACCTCCACTCACAGACAGATGACTGACGAGCAGCTCATCGAAGCCGGTGTACCAGCTGAGCTGATCCGTATCAGCCTTGGCCTTGAGGATAAAGAAGATCTGATCGCTGATATTGCAAACGCACTGGACGCAATTAAATAAATTAACAGCGAAAAAACAGTAAATCTGTTCAGATAGAAAGAAGCTCCCGATACTGCAAGTATCAAGAGCTTCTTTTTTCCTCTGTTCTTAAATTAAAGTTTCAGACTCATGTCATGCCACGTTTCTTCGCCCCACTGGGAACCGGAAATCCCCTCGTCTATATAACCCATTTTTTTGTACATTTCTACCTTCTCATCCAGACAGGTAAGATGCAGGCATTTACGACCTTTTGCGCGCTCACGTTCTGCGTAACGGGTCATAATCTCACGGGCAAGTCCCTGGTGACGATACTTTGGAAGTACATCAAGACCTAAGAGCATAATATTCTCTCCATGCTGATCATGGAGGGAAATATCTGTAAAAAATTCATCACGAAACACATTTTCATCTGTTGCAATGCCATTTAAAAATCCGGCAACCTTTCCGGTTTCTTTATCTACTGCCACCAGAAATGTCTCAGGTGTATGCAGGATTCGCTCTCTCATGCTCTTTGGAGAACAGGCTTCATTGGGCGGAAAGCAAATCTGCTCAATTTCTACAGCCTGTTCTGTCTCCTCTTGATGAATATCTCTGAATTCAAATTTATCTGTCATTTTTCATTCTACCTTTCCAAATATCAATTTTTTTGTCGCAATCCATATATCAAATATTTCCGGTTCTTCCAAAACATGCTGTGCTGCAATTGCAGCTCCATCAAACAGCTTATAAGCCAGCTCTTTCATTGTATTTAAGACTGCTGTAATAACTTTTTAATGCGATGCATGAACCATGCCGCCGTATTCTGCAACACCGTTCTGATCTGTATCACGGTTAGTATACCATCAGTTATGATATGCAGTCAACTTCGGGCACACTTCTTCTTGGAGTTACAATAGTTTCCTGAATTTCCCATTACTTTTCAATATATTTTTCTTTATTTCATCTGCGATACTCTTTCGGTGTCCTCCCTGTACACTTGCGAAATCGTTGGGAAAAATAAGAGGGACTGGAAAAGCCACAGCACAGAGCAATTTCTGTAATGGAAAGTTCCGTATCCGGCAACAGCTCTGCCGCCTTGTATATTCTTTGCTCCATTATGTACTCTGTGGGACTGCAATGCAGATACTGCGCAAAGATCCGCTGGCATTCTCTGGTACAGATATTTGCCGCTTTTGCCAGTTCCGGCACCGTGATGGTCTCACTGAGATGTTCCTCTGTCCACAACAGCATTGCTTTTAACCGTTCTTCCTGTATTCTGGAAATTTTGTTACGCTTTTGCACCCCTTTGGAAATGATATAAAGAAGAATATCGGATAATGCATTTCGCACTTCAAATTCATATCCCTTCTTCTCCGTTACACACGCTGAAAATGCTTTGTCAAACTGTTCATAATATCTCTGGTCCGATGCTTTCTGAAATCTGAGAAACTGCACCCCGTTTTCCATCAGCGGCCGAACATATTCCGTATCAAATACCGTTCCAGGCATACCTCCAACAATCTCCGCCCCAAACACAAATGAACGAAACCGGCATTCTGACGTGCAGCCTGCATAGAGAGAATGGAGTACTTCTGAATTAATAAAACACCCCTCTCCCGCCGTCAACCGGAAAATCTGATTTTCTATATGTATATCTACGCAGCCTTCCAGCAATATAAAAATTTCCATTTCCTTATGCCAGTGCGCCGGAATGTTTCCTCCTATATACCGACAGATATCTGCGTCATTGACATTTACATTAAATTGCAGTCGTTCATTCTCCTGCAATTCCTTTCCCTCGTTATCTGTTCTGATTATGTTTCTCGTCTGTATCATATTGTTCTTCCTTTTGTCGCATTTCTTATAGTATATGTCAGAATAAATAAAGATTCAATGCTGTATCTGTGGTATTATTCGTGTACAGACAGTTCATTTTTATTTTTTGTTGTCTGAAATTTTACATTTTCTCTTCAGGAGGATTTTATTGATGTCTGATAATCACGTTCTTGATATGACAAAAGGCAATCCGGTACAGCTTTTGCTTCGTTTTACTCTCCCTCTGTTTGCGGGAAATGTCCTGCAGCAGTTTTATAATATTGCAGATACCAGTATTGCCGGCAATCTTCTCGGCGATACTGCGCTGTCTCAGATTGGTGCAACAGCCGCTTTATACAGCCTGATCACCAATGCAGCCTTTGGACTGAATAACGGCCTCGCTCTCACAGTCAGTCGTTACTTCGGTGCCGGAAAAGATAAAGATCTGAAAAAATCCGTCTGCTGGATGGTGATTCTTGCCGGATGCAGTGCCCTTCTTATGACATTTGGCTTTCTTTTGTTTCAGGATGCCCTGCTTTCTGCTCTGCAGGTGCCGGTGGATATCCGAAGTGGGGCCTCTGGCTATCTCCGGATCATTCTTGCAGGAATTCCGCTGACCATAGCTTACAATCTGGAAGCCAGCTTACTGCAAGCTGTGGGAAACAGTATCACTCCGCTCAAATTTCTACTTTTCAGCAGCATTTTAAATATCATTCTGGATTATGCTTTTATGAAATATCTGGCATTTGGCGTTGCAGGTGCCGCAGCTGCAACTATTCTCGCTCAGGGCATCAGTGCGTTGCTGATCTTTATATATATTTATAAGAACTACCCGCAGCTGGGTTTCGGAAGAAACGAACTCCGTGTAAAGCCAGGATTTGTCTGGGAGATGTACTGGACCGGACTCAGTATGATGCTGATGAGTACCGTATACAATATCGGCAGTGTTCTTTTACAGAGCAGTATCAATGCTCTTGGAAATATATATATCGCCGCACAGACCGGCGGACGACGGCTTGCTGAATTCTTCTACACCCCCGGGCTTGCCCTTGGAACGGCAGTGGCTACTTATTCCAGCCAGAATTACGGAGCCAGAAAACCGGAACGAATCAAAAAAGGTGTCTGGATCGCTATGTTTCTTTATTCCATCTGGTGGATCTTTGCCATGCTCTTTGTCTTTCTGTTTTCTCCGGCTGTTGTCCGTTTCATCACAGGAAGCACAAACAACGATGTGATTTCCAATGCGGTTCTTTATCTGAAAATAAGCATCCCGATGGTTCCCCCGATGGCTGTTCTGGTTATTCTCAGAAATATGCTTCAGGGAATGCAGCACTCCATCGCCCCGCTGTTTTGCAGTTTCCTGGAACTCATTGGAAAGGCCATCTTCTCCTGGTGGATTGTTCCCGTCTACGGTTACATCGCCGTATGTATCTGCGAACCGGTCACCTGGGTCATCTGCTTTCTCTTTATTCTGGGTGTCTGTATACGATATAGAAAAGAATTTCATGCATCCGTATAGGTCAGTGACAGCGAGTTCTTTTCAAAAGGCGTATGGAGTTAAATTAAAACTTCCATACGCCTTTTTATATTCCACTCTGCAACATCCACACTCCAACATGCAAACTATGCAGAATACGGACATGGTATTGCATCCCCCCTCACCCGCCGCTTAGTGCTCCATTTTTATACATCTATCCTATATTCTATTTTTCATTTTTGCATCTCTTACCTGTTTACAGATAGTCTGCTCCACCTTCTCAATATCCAAAGGTTTTGCCAGATGTGCATTCATTCCAACAGCAATACACTTTTCGGCATCCTCCTGAAAAGCATTTGCTGTCATGGCAATAATCGGAATCTCTGCTTTTTTTATATCCTGTAAATGTCTGATACATTTGGTCGCCTCATAGCCGTCCATATTCGGCATCTGGATATCCATCAAAATCATATCATAAGTTCCGGCCGGCATCTGCTCTATCCTGT
>CAKRKL010000038.1 GCA_934358405.1 uncultured Blautia sp. | reverse complement strand
TTTTCGCAAAAATATCCAGATGGTGTTTCAGGATCCTTTAAGTTCGTTCAGCCCAAGAATGAAGGTTGGTGCGTATCTGATGGAAGCCAGAAGAAACTTCGATGGAATCAGCAAATCGGAAGGCTTGAAAGAAGTTGGTGAACTGCTTCAGGAAGTGGGACTTCCTCCGGAATTTGTAAACCGTTATCCTCATGAACTTTCCGGCGGACAGCTGCAGAGAGTGGCAATTGCCCGTGCAATTTCTGTTCAGCCAAAGCTGCTGATCTGTGATGAAGCTACTGGCGCCCTGGATGTATCTATTCAGAATCAGATTGCACGGTTGCTTGTTAAGCTGGTGGAAGAGAAGCAGATCGGATGTTTGTTTATCGGCCATGACCTGGCATTGGTGAGAAGTGTGAGTCAGCGGATCGCAGTTATGTATCTGGGAAGAATAGTGGAGATCCTGGAGAGCGAAACTTTGGGGAATAAAGCGGTACATCCCTATACCAGAATGCTCCTGGGTTCTATTTTTGATGTTTACTGTGATCAGAATGAAGAAATTGCAGCTCCGAAAGGGGAACCGCCCAGTCCGCTGAAGATTCGAAAGGGCTGTGCTTTTGCAGAAAGATGCAGATGGTGTTCAGAAAAATGCAGGGAAAATGTACCTGCGCTGCAGGAAATTGAACTTGGACATAAAGTGGCCTGCTTTCAATATACCTTGTAATTAACAGATCAATATCAGAAAAATAAAAGAGCTGTTCGGCGACAGGTTTATCTGTTTGCCGGGCAGCCTTTTTTATTCTGGATATGTATAAGTTGATTTTTGCAACAGGATATAAATTATTTTGCAGGCAGGGAGTATTTGCTTTCCGGTAATATTGATCAGATGCAAGTCTACCATTTATAAAGTTATAAACTTGTGTTAAGATAAACAAGGAGGTGAAAGTAAAATGAATCCATATTTATCAGTAATCCTGACAATAGCAATCTGTCTTTTCATATTTGCCTTATGGATCATATATGAAAATTATAAAAGTAAAAAGCGTATTTTAAATAAGATCCGAAGGAACTGGGGGAAGCCCTATACCAGACAATATGAGCCTGGTGATATTGAGCAGATTTCCCATTATTTCAGACGAAGAGAAAAAGAAGGCTTCACAATTGATGATATTACATGGAATGACCTGGATATGGATCGCCTTTATAAGATGGTAAATCAGACGATTTCTTCTCCGGGGGAAGATGTGCTTTATGATATGATGCGCAGACCGGTATTTTCCCAGGAAGAAATAAACAAAAGAGAAGAACTGATAGATTTTTTCTCCAAACATGAAAAAGAACGGGAGCACATGCAGCTGCTTCTGTCACAGATTGGAAAAACAAGATTAGGTTCTTTGTCGGATACGGTATTGGCTCTTAAAAGCTCCCCTAAGGTAAAAACAGGAGTCCATTGGTTTATGTTGGCACTGCTGACACTGAATACGGCAGTGCTTTTACCCGTAAACCCGGTAGTCGGATTTTTTGTCTTCATAGTCTTAATGATAACAAACATTACGATTTATTATGCTGGCAATGATCGAAAACTGATTGAAGCCTATCTGGACTGTTATGCGCACTTGCTTCGAATGCTATCTGTTGCAGACAAAATAAAAAATGTGCAATGGCCGGAAACGAAAAAGCAGATGGTTGCTATTTCAGAAGCACGAGAAGTATTTAAAGGCCTTAACCGAAAAGCATTTTTTTTGACCAGTAAAAACACAGATGGGGGAGATCCGGCACAGATCCTTATGGATTATATCAGAATGCTGACTCATATTGATATTCTGGTTTATAACAGTCTTTTGAAAAAAATTCAGGATAAGACAGATTTTATTCTGAAACTCATTGATAACATTGGAGAACTGGATGCATGTATTTCCATTGCATCTTTTCGGGAGCTTCTCACACTCTGGTGTAAGCCTGAATTCATAGGCTGGGAAAGTGACAGCCCACAGATTAGCATGAGCATAGAAAATCTGTATCACCCGCTGCTTCAGGAAGCGGTTGCAAACAGCTTTAATGTATCTGGTGGAACCTTGATCACCGGTTCCAATGCGTCAGGAAAATCCACGTTCCTGAAAAACATTGCAATGAACAGTATTCTTTCTCAGACACTTGTTACCTGTACCTGTTCATCCTACCAGGCACCATTTCTGAAGGTTATGACATCTATGGCATTGCGGGATGATATAGAAAGTGGAGAAAGCTATTTTATCGTAGAAATCAAGTCACTGAAACGGATTTTGGAAGAAAGTAAGAAAACAGAGCCTCTTTTATGTATTATTGATGAAGTACTTCGAGGCACAAATACAATTGAAAGAATTGCGGCTTCGTCCAGAATTTTGAATGCACTTCGAAAAAAATGGGTGCTGTCTTTTGCAGCTACTCATGATATAGAACTGTCGTACATTTTGGATTCCAGCTATGAAAACTATCATTTTGAGGAAGAAGTACAGGAAAAAGAAGTGGTATTTTCCTATATCCTGAAAAAAGGAAGAGCAACATCCCGAAATGCAATTCAACTTCTGGATATGTTAGGCTATGACAGGGAAATTGTAGAGGGTGCGCGAAATGCGGCATTAAATTTTGAAAAGAACGGATTCTGGAATGCCTTGTAAATTCCCCTGGTAATGTTATAATGAAAATGGATTTTTAACAAAGGAAATCCAGGCACGTTAGCCAGAGGCGGAGGTTGGCTTCCATAAAATACAAAAAAAGGAGCGAATAAAAAATGGCAAAAGTATTGATCAGCCCTTCCAAATATTTACAGGGCGCAGGAGAAATGAAAAACATCGGAACCTATGCAGCAAACTGCGGAAAGAAAGCACTGGTTCTGATCAGTAAAGGTGGTTATAAGAGAATTGGAAAAATGATCGAGGACAGCTTTGCGGCAAGCGACTGCGATGTGGTTTTTGATTATTTTAACGGAGAGTGCTGCAATAGCGAGATCAACCGTCTGGTAGAAATTGTGAAAGAAAGTGGCTGTGACCTTACCATCGGTATTGGCGGAGGCAAGATTTTTGATACAGCCAAGGCAGTGGCATACTATGCAAAAACACCGGTGTTTATCTGCCCGACTATTGCTTCCACAGATGCACCATGCAGTGCATTATCCGTTGTATACACAGAGGAGGGCGTTTTTGAAAAATACCTGTTCCTTCCAGCAAATCCAAATCTGGTGCTTATGGATACAGATATTATTGCGAAATCACCTGTTCGTCTCACAGTAGCAGGAATGGGAGATGCCCTTGCAACTTATTTCGAAGCAAGAGCATGCAAACAAAGCGGCGCAGCATCCTGCGCAGGGGGTAAGACCACAGAAGCCGCCATGGCCCTTGCAAAGCTTTGCTTTGATACCCTGATGGAAGAAGGTATAAAAGCCAAAATCGCACTGGAAGCCGGGGTATGCACACCTGCTGTAGAGAAGGTTATCGAGGCAAACACCCTGTTATCCGGAATCGGTTTTGAAAGTGCCGGACTTGCAGGCGCACATGCAATCCACAACGGATTCACTGTTCTGGAAGAGTGCCACCACATGTATCACGGAGAAAAGGTTGCCTTCGGAACTCTCACCCAGCTGGTTCTGGAGAATGTTCCACAGGAAGAATTAGAGGATATCATTTTATGGTGTATCGAGGTAGGACTTCCAGTCACCTTAAAAGAGCTTGGCGCAGAAAACGTCACAGATGAACAGCTCATGGAAGTAGCTAAAACCGCATGCTCTGAGAACGATACCCTTCACAACATGCCATTTGAAGTCACACCGGAAACGGTATTTGCAGCAATGAAAGCAGCAGATGCATATGGCAGATATTATCTTGGAGAAAACTAAATTAATGGAATAATGCAATTGAGGAGATTTTCTGATAAAATGAAAAGAGTAATTACCTATGGAACCTTTGATTTGCTTCACTATGGGCACATTAACCTGCTTCGCAGAGCCAAGGAGTATGGAGACTATCTGATCGTGGGACTTTCCACAGACGAATTCAACTGGAATGAGAAGCAGAAGAAATGCTATTTTTCCTATGAAAAAAGAAAACAGCTGCTGGAAGCCATCCGGTATGTGGATCTTGTGATCCCGGAGGAAAACTGGGAGCAGAAACGGACAGATGTAAAGGAATATCATGTGGATACCTTTGTGATGGGAGATGACTGGAAGGGGAAATTTGATTTTCTCAAGGAGGAAGGATGCGAAGTCATTTATCTTCCACGCACACCGGAAATCTCCTCCACACAGATCAAAAATGATCTGAATATGAAGAAATAAATCATAAACAGGAAATAAACAAAATGAGACTGCTGCAAATGGGAAATACTATTCCTGCAGCAGTCTTTTTTCGTGCCGGAACTGGCTGGTTTCATGACAGAAACATTGACTTTTGTAAAGATTTCTTTATAATATAGTAATGATATGATAAAATTTGGGGATAATCTACGCGAGGGAGTACTTTATGGAAACAAGGATCAATCTGGAAGAATGCCATCTAAATGAGGAGACCAGGCAATATTGTTTTAGTCATCTGAATGAGGATGGGCAAATTATATATGAAGAAATACCTGCATTTAATTTAAATGGAACGGACAACATCCTGGCAGATGTATGCGGGGACAGAAGTGGGAAAATCAAGATAACACTTAAAGAGAAGAAGCTTTCAGAATTTGAACAGATGCGGATTCTTCTGGCTGGTGTGAAAAATCAGGAAATTTATATTTTACCCATAGCAGAGGTTCAGAATGACAGTGAATTCATTATTGAAAGCCATGTGCTGCTTCCTGCTATGGAATATGGAAGAAATAAAAGTGTGCGAATGCTTCTGGAGACTGTAGAAAATGGACAATATTTCCGATACCGTCTGGCTGATAAAGACCGGGCAAAGCAGGATATGGATTTGCAGAAAGGGAAAAAAGGCTGGATCTGTGAGCAGGCATGTTCGGAAAAAATAATGCTTGCCAAAGAAAATGAAAAAGCCATAGCTTATACCCTTTGTGTGTATATGGATAAAAAGGGAAGATGGTTTATGGGACTTTGCGCCAACTGGAGAATCCACAAGATGACACAGATCTGCCACCTGCGCTATCTTACCATCAATAAGAACCTTTTGAAGCTTCGCCTGGTTACAGATGCGGACAAATACGGATATTTTCCTGAAAAAATTCTCTTAAGATTCAGAAGTAAGCTGGAGGCAGAGAGATGCACTTATAATTTTACAGTCAAAAAGAATAGATTAAGAAACGGACTGCGCTACTTTGAAGCAGATCTGGACTTAGATCAGGTGGAATGGAAAAGCCTTTACTGGGATGTGCTGTGTATGTTCGTGAACCCGGAAACCGGAGACAGCTATGAGGCTTCTATTTCCATGACAAGAAACTATCGCCTGTATACTGCATTTTTATACAACGGAAAGTATAAAAAAGAAGACGGATTTTTCCTGTATCCGTACAATACAGCTTCCAAAAAGCTTGCCTTCCAGTACCGGGAAGAGGGAGAATATGATAATTGGAAATTCCGCAGGAAAGAGATGGTGGCATTCTTCTTTTACCGCTTATTAAGACCCTACTGGGACAGCCGCCATATTCAGCTGATATATGAGAAGTACTGCATGATGGCGCAGGACAACGGTTATTATTTCTTCAAATACTGTATGGAAAACAAGGAAGAGAAGCGACAGAAAAACCATATTTATTATGTGATCGACCAAAATGCACCGGATCGTGAGAAGCTGCTTCCTTACAAAAAACGGGTGGTTGATTTTATGAGCCTTCGCCATATGATCTACATGCAGGCAGCAGAGCTTCTGGTAAGCACAGATACCAGAAATCATTTATATGCTATGAAACAGCGGGGAAGCATCCTGAAGCGATACTTAAGAAGAAAGAAGCTTGTTTTCCTGCAGCACGGAGTAACTGCCCTGAAGAAGGTAGATTTTTTCTATGGAAAAGGAAAAGCAGGCTCCTGTGATCTGTTTGTGGTAACCTCTGATTTTGAGAAAAAAATTATTGAGAAATATTTCGGATATGCAGAGGATGAAATTGTAAACAGCGGCTTTGCCAGATGGGATGTACTGGAGGATAAATCAGAAGGCCTCAGGGAAATTCTGATCATGCCCACATGGAGATCCTGGCTGGAGAATGCCACTGCAGAGGAATTCAAAAAAAGTGATTATTTCCGAAATTATATGGAGCTTCTGAACTCCGGACGATTCCATGATTTCCTGGAAAAAAATGATCTTTGCGCTAATTTTTATCTCCACTCAAAGTTCCGTGAATTTATGCAGGACTTTTCTGTGGAATCAAAGAGAATCCGACTTATTGCATTTGGGGAAGAGCCTGCCAATGAGCTGATGATGCGCTGCAAAATGCTGGTAACAGACTATTCCAGTGTGTGCTGGGATGTATTTTATCTGGACAAGCCGGTTATATTTTTCCAGTTTGACAGAGATAAATATGAAGAAGCACACGGAAGCTATCTGGACATGAATACAGAATTATTCGGAGAATGCGCAGACCATGTGGACGGACTTCTGGATTACATGGAAGAATGCGCAAATGATAATTTTGTTATAAAACCACAGTACGATGCTATGCGTACCAATTTCTACAAATATTTTGACGACCAGAACAGCAGACGAATTTGCGATGCCATTGTGGAAAAATGGGGCAAAAAGAAGGAAGAAGAGGAAGCGGATGAGCAGTAATAACGGTGGGCCAGGGAGCAGCAGAAGGATTAGGAAAACCAGCGGAGCTGGTAACGGCAGCAGAATGCAAAGCAACAGCGAATATAGTGGGAATCGAATTATTACTGTGACAAGGCTGAAATTAAAAGGCTCTGATTTTACGGTATACGCGCAGGCGGACAAAGCTCTGAAAATTGAGAAAGCGGTGCTGAAATACCGAAATATTGTCCGACCGACAGAATATCCGCTGAAATATGAGCTGCTTCCGAAAGGAAAAGAAAGGCATTTTTTAGGAAGGCAGCAGTTTTCAGAAGAGCAGCAGGCCTCCGGCAGGCAGCCGTTTCAGATCCGGATCTGGGGCAGCACAGGGAATATGACTTTATGGGAGGGTGACTGGGATGTGTATCTTTACACCGAAGAGGGAGAAATTTTGCCTGTAATTCTGGATGGGGTCACACGGCTGAAGCTCCTCTTTGGAAATTACGAGATTCCAAAGGGAAACCATATTTTATTCCCAATGGCAAGCACAAACCATATGCTTACGTTCCGCTACCGTTTACGGTCTGACTACGACAGCGGGATAATTTCTGCAAAGCAAAACCTGGTATACGTATTTTACCGTCTGACAAAGCCGATCTGGACCAGAAAAAAAATCTGGGTGATCTACGAGAAATACTGTACAGAAGCACAGGACAACGGCTACTATTTCTTTCAATACTGTATGGAAAATCTTCCGGAAGAGGAGAAAAAGTACATTTATTATATTCTGGACCGGAATTCTGCACAGTGGGACAGAATGCAAAAATATGGCAGCAATGTAGTGCCTTTTATGAGTGCAAGGCATATTTTGTATTTGCTGGCTGCCAGAATCTATGCGGCACCGGATGCCAAATTTCACGGATTTGTGTGGAAGCCAAAGCCCAATATTATTTCCAGGGAAATCAGTAAAAAACAGATTCTGTTTTTGCAGCACGGCGTAACTGCCCTGAAACGGGTGGATCATTTATTCGGAAAAAATGGTTCCGCTCCTATGACTTATTTTGCTGTCACCTCAGAATTCGAACAGAAAATTGTCACAGAGAATTTTGGATATTCCAAAGAAAATGTCCCCATTCTTGGCTTTACCAGGTGGGATGTGTTGGAAAATAAGGCAAGTGCCCATGAGAAAAACATTCTGATCATGCCTACCTGGCGTCCCTGGTTGGAAGAGCAGTCAGATAAGGTATTTCGGGAAAGTGAATACTGCACCCGCTACAGAGCACTTCTGGAAAATAAAGAACTGAAAGACTTTCTTGAGGAAAATAAGGTAAAGATTATTTTCCACATCCATCCCAAAATGAAAGAATTTCTGGAAGCATTTCATACAGGAAATGACAAGGTGGAGCTTGTGGTTCAAGGCAGCAAGCCATTAAATGAGCTGATCATGAAATGCTCCATGCTGATCACTGATTATTCCAGCGTAAGCTGGGATGTCCACTATCTGGCGAAGCCTGTTTTGTTTTATCAGTTCGATTATGAGCTGTACCAGAAGGCAAACGGAAGCTACATTGATATGACAAGAGAGCTTTTCGGTGACCGCTGCCTGGATCAGGAGCAGCTTACAGATTGCATCAAAGAATATGTGAGAAACGGATTTAAAGAAAAAGAAAGCTACGCACAAATGCGAAAAGAGCATTTTGCTTATACAGACCATAATAACAGCAGACGAACTCTGGAATTTTTAAAATCAAGAGGCTGCAAAAAAAACTAAAAGAGGAAGCATACATGGGGAAACTGAAAAGCCTTTTGAAGGCAGAGCTGGTCAGTCATAGGGTTACGAAAAAGCCAGACCCGGGAATCTGGATTTTTTCATCTACAGATAACGCACATTACAATTACAATTCCCGCTATCTGTTTGAATATGTAAAGGACAACCTTCCAAAGATCACACCCTATTTTGTGATCAATGATGAGAAGCTAAGAAAAAAGCTTGGTGATAAGTACGGCAAACAATATTTTATAGAGACCTGCTCCATTGAGGGCATGAAAAAGGCTCTGTCAGCAGGCGTATGGTTTACCTCTGCAGGACTTCCTGTTTACGGCACAGGTCTTGGGAAAAACAGGACAATTGTAAACCTGTGGCACGGGATCCCTCTGAAAAAAATCGCACTGATGGACCCTAATCTTTCCCGTCTTGCCAGAATCTATTTTAAGAAAATTTTTACAGAAAATTATACCTTTGTGCTGACCTGCTCAAGCCGGCTGATTCCTGTAATGGCAGAAAGCTTTCAGATCTCACCGGACAAGATAAAGGTCTGGGGACAGCCAAGAAATGATGTGCTCTTTACAAAGACAGACAAAGAGAAGGTATTGGGAAGCATGTATCCCGATCTTCCGTCCTGCAAAAAGGCTATCCTCTATGCGCCAACCTTCCGGGACTATGGCGTGACCAGCCTGTTTCCTTTCAAAGATTATGACAAGATGGCACTGGATGCATTTTTGGAAAAGGAGGACGCCGTTATTTTCCTTCGCACTCACATCAGCGAGCAGGGAAATGCAGGCCCTTACCTTTCTGACCGGGTAAGATATCTGGGAAATGAACAGGCTGAAGACATTATGGATATAGCCGATATTTTTGACATTCTGATTACCGATTATTCCAGCATTTACATTGACTATCTGCTTCTTGACAGGCCACTTATTTTCCTTCCCTATGACAAGGAGCAGTATTTAAAGGGCCGTGGAATGAATTTTGAGTACGATAAGGTGACACCAGGCGCAAAGCCGGACAGCCAGCAAAAATTTATAGATGCCATAGCAGAGATCTGTCATGGAAAAGACCGCTATCAGCAGGAGCGGCAAAAATGCAATCTGTTTTTCAATGAGATCCAACAGCCCTGTATGAAAAATATCTGTGATGAGGTAAAAAAGCATGTCGGCATGGACTAAAATAAAGAAAAAACTAAAAAGCGGCACCTGGTATCCCTTTTACAATACCTTTTATGAGAAAACCCGGATCGATCCACACCTGATTTTGCTGGAATCCAGAAGCGGCAGAGGCATGGAAAGCAATATTTTTGCAATTCTGCGGGAGCTGAACCGGGAAGAATATAAGAACTATTCCATTGCTTTGGCTTGCCGCAGTGACTACAGAGATTCTGTGGAAAAAAAGCTGCAACACTATGGATTAAGGGTAGATCATCTGGTGAAGTTTGGAAGCATTTCTTATTATCGAATGCTTTCCAAAGCCGGATTTCTCATCAATGACTCTACGTTTCCGGGACGCTTTATTAAAAAGGATGGACAGACCTATCTGAATGTGTGGCACGGAACTCCTCTGAAATGCATGGGAAGAGACAACCTGGAGGAGCGCTACAGCATGGGAAATGTTATGCGAAATCTTCTCATGTCCGATTACCTGCTTTTTTCCAATGTGTTTATGGAGGAAAAAATGCGGGGAGCCTACATGCTGGATAATCTGTACCAGGGGCAGTTTATTCACGAATGCTACCCAAGAAATGAGATCTTTTTTCACCCGGACAAGGGAGAAGCCCTGAAAAAGAAATTTGGCTTCGGGAACCTGCAGGTATCCGTCTACATGCCCACCTTTCGGGGGAAGGCTGATGCAGTTGACAGCAAGGACTCTGTAAAGGAAATGCAGGGCTATCTGGACGTTCTTGACCGGTGTCTGGATGAAGATCAGCTGCTTCTTGTTAAGCTTCACCCCTTTGTGGGAAATGGGCTGAACCTGTCCGGTTATCAGCACATTCAGAAATTTCCGGAGGGCTATGATACCTATGAGATTCTGAATATGTGTGATGTGCTGATCACTGACTATTCCAGTGTTATGTATGACTTTGCCAACTCCGGTAAAAAGATTATCCTGTTTGCTTATGATATTGAGGATTATGCAGGAAGCAGGGGCATGTACGAGGATATCAGGACCTATCCTTTTCCTTTGGTGCGTACGCCAAAAGAGGTGGCAGACCTGTTAAAAACACCTGTCAAAGAGCTTGATGAAGCCTTCCGGAAGAAGTACGGAACCTATGAACAGGGAAGCGGAATCCGAAACCTCTGCCATCATGTGATCCTTGGAGAAAGCCTCTGCCACACTGCCTCTGCCAGTGGAAATCAAAAGAAAAATGTGCTGATCTATGCAGGAGATTTCCAGCAAAATGGAATCACCACCTCCTTTTTAAATCTGATGAAGGAGCTTGATCAGGAAAAATACAACTATTTTATTTCCTACCGCATGAATTCCCTTAAGGAAGCACCCTGGCGGCTGGATTGCCTGCCTCATCAGGCTAATGTGTATCCTCTTGGAAGCGAAATGAATATGGATGTGCTTACTGCCATCTCCCAGGGACTTTACATGAAGCTGGGAATCCGCACAAAAAGACTTACACATGCCTATGCAAGAGAATGGAAAAAGCATTTCGGCAATTCCAGGTTTCAGGCAGTTCTTCACTTTAATGGTTACGAAAATTATATAATTTCCATGTTTGAGCAGGCACCCTTTTCCAGAACCATCTGGGTGCACAATGACATGGAAAAAGAAATAGAGAGAAAGAAAAACCCAAATAAATATGTACTTCATGACGCTTATGCCTCCTATGACCATGTGGCAGCAGTAAGCCGTGATCTTACAAAGGCTGTGGAAGCCATCGGCGGGCGAAGGGACAACATTACCGTCATTCCCAACTGTCAGGATTACGAAGGAATCAAAAGGCGGTCCGGGGAAGCCATCTGCTTTGACCGGGAAACCAAATGTACCGTTTCCCTTAAGAAGCTTCAGGAGGTGCTAAATGGCAGCGACCGAAAATTTATTAACATCGGACGCTTTTCCCAGGAAAAGCAGCATAACCGTCTGATCCAGGCCTTTGAGCTTTTCTGGAAGAAAAACAAAAATACATGGCTGATTATAATCGGCGGGGCGGGAAACCTCTATGAACAGACCTGCCAGCTGGCAAAAAACAGCGCTGCCGGAAGTCACATTATTCTGCTTCGAAGTATACGAAATCCTATGCCCATATTGAAGGCAAGTGATCTGCTGGTTTTATCCTCAGATTATGAAGGCCTTCCTGTAGTCCTGTTTGAGGCAGCAGTACTGGGTGTTCCCTTTGTGGCAACAAATGTTCCGGGAGCACGCTGCTTTTGTGAGGACTATGGCGGAATGCTGACAGAGCCTTCTGTCTTGGGCGTTTTGAAAGGCATGGAGGCCTTTGAAAAGGGAGAATGCAAGGCACCCGGGATTGATTGCAGGGAAAACAACCGAAAATCCCTGGAGCTGTTTGAAACCCTTCTGCAGAATGATTTTCAAACTTTATTATGAGAGGAAAGTAAATGACTGAAAAACAGCAATATCTTCTGAAATTGTTTCGGGAGATTGACGAAATGTGTAAAAAGCATAACCTGAGATATGTAATGGCCGGAGGCAGTCTCATCGGTGTGGCGCGAAACGAAGGCTTTATCCCCTGGGATGACGATGTGGATATCTATATGCCAAGAGATGACTGGGACAAGCTTGTGGAGCTATCCGACCAGGTGCTTCCTCCAAACCGTGCGTTCCAGTGTGTGGACGTGGACAGAAACTATACCAACACGTTCCCAAGGTATGCCTCTACAGACACCTGTGCCATTCACAGACACCAGATCATCGGAAAGGACAAGGCAGGAGAGATCATTGACGTACTGACTCTGGACCCTATTCCGGATGACGACAGGGAATACGAAAAATACAGAACACACCTGATGATCTATTCAGATCTGATCAACATAGCAGTGGTGTACGGAAACCGTTACGAGGTACCGGTTCATCTGTATCTGAAATATCTTTTTTCCTATCTCTTCCTTGGAAAAGAGAGAACCTTGAAAAAGCTGGAGAAAATCATGTTTTCCTACAAAGAAGAGGAATGCAGCCGTTATGCAATGCGCTGGGGCGGCTGCCCCTTCCTGTTTGATAAGGACATGATGTTCCCTGTTAAATATGGCAGATTTGAGGGCGTAGATGTAATGATCCCCAATAAAGTCAGTGATTACCTGATCTGGCATTACGGGGATGAATGGTCCTACATTCCCCCTCACGGGGAAAGGGAATCTCATGACGCAGTGGAGTGTCACCATATGAATTATGAGGAATTCCGAAAAGAATATATGCCTAAGCTGGATACCTTCCGTCTGCGAAAAGATGCGGTGTTCCGCAAGGTTTACTACATGGCCACTGCAAAACGCTCCCACAGGCTCATACGCAAAAGACAGGAGCTGTTAGGGGAGGTTACTGCCCAGGATCTGATGAACAGGCTGGAGCAAAAGAAGGTATCTCTGGAAGCTCTTCTGGAAAAAAGAGATTTCCATACTCTGAATCGGATTTTCGGAGATTACTTCCGGGTGCAGCTTAGCGCAGATTTTATCGGAAGAGAAGAATTTGTGCATATTTATAATTTTTATCATCCGGTTCTCATTGATATAAAGGAAGATGTTTTTATGGCAGCTATGTTAACCCTTCTTTATTCCGAGAAGGTGTCCAAGGCATACAGAATGCTCAGAGTCCGGGAAAAGCTGCAGGGGCTTTCCCCTGCCATGGAGGCACTTTTACAGGATATTCTTACCTTCAGAAGTGGGGCCTGCCACTATGAATTTGGTGAAAACAGAGCAGCAGAATGGGAAATGGATCAGCTTCTGGAAAAATATCCGGACAATCCTTCCTTCCTGAAGTTTAAGATCCGCTTCCTGATGGAAAGGGCAAAGAAAGAGAGGCATTCAGAAGAAGCAGAAGAATTTCTTTCCCATTGTCTGGAACTGTTTCCTGAGGACGGATATTTCCTGAAATATAAGGGAGATCTGCTGTGGCTGCAGGGAAAATGCCGTGAGGCGCTTGAGGTGTATGCAGCCGTGAGAAGCAAAACCACCAACGGAATGACCCAGCTGGAGCTGGATAAATTTCTGAAAGAACATAAAATGTCGGCTATGGGAACCTGCAAAAGCCTGGTGGAAAAGGGAAACGTACAAGAAGCAGTGGAGCTTGCCGCATTGTGGAAGCAGCTTTTGCCGGAGGATGAGAGCATTGACGGATATTTCTGCCTGATGAAGCTGGAAGGTCTGAACAGACCGGAGGAGATTCGGGAATTCCTGAAAGATATAAAAGAAAAGCTTTTGCAGGGAAAATCAGAAAAAACAGGAAAGCTTAAAAGTGAAAATATGGTTTACCTGGATATATGCGCATACGGGGCAGAAAAGCTTGGATTTTCCAGGAAACTGGCTAAAATTGGTACGGAGCTGCTTTATACAGAAGATATGCAAAAGCTGGAAGAGCTTCTTTCTCAAGTCCTGGAGCAGGAGAGCAAAGAGGAATGTAAGCCTGCAGCTTCTCTTATAGCAGGAGATATTCTTTACAAACAGGGAAAAACCTGTGAGGCCTTTTCCTATTACAGAAAGGCTTTGAAAAAAGACGCCCCTGAATATGCCCGTATAGAAGGAGCAGACCGGGTACTGAAGGATTTGAAGGACGGAAGCAGCTATATCCGCTCCTTTGGAGGAACGCAGGATCTCACGGAATTCCTGGATGCATGGCTTGGCAAATACGAAAGCCTGGAGGAAATCAAAGAACTGTTAAAGGCAATTGTCTGAAGAAAGGAAAACAGGTACATTGAACAAAGAACAGCAGGTGCTGCTTTCTCTTCTTGAAGAAGTGGACAGGCTTTGCACAAAAAATAAAATTGAATACTATCTGGCACCACGTCTGGCGGTACACGCAGTGTATGGGGACGAGATGCCCAAAAGTCCTCTGGCGGGAGGGATTTTGATGAAGCTGTCTGATATGGAGAGGTTTCGCCTTGCATACCTTAAGGAAGAAAGGGAGGATAGAGCCCTGGAATCCATGTATGAGAACAAGCGCTTTCCCGGATTTTTCCTTCGGTATGAGGACAAAAATTCCCTGTGCTTTCGAATGGACGAGGGACGAAATTACGAATATCCGGGAATCGG
>CAKRKL010000037.1 GCA_934358405.1 uncultured Blautia sp. | reverse complement strand
ACAATGGTCGTACAAACAGCATCACCTGTAATATTAACCGCTGTTCTCGCCATATCCAGAATACGGTCAATACCCATAATAATACCGATTGCCTCCACCGGAAGGCCAACGGAATTAAATACCATGGTCAAAGTTACAAGACCAACGCTTGGGATACCTGCTGTACCAATAGAAGCCAGGGTCGCCGTACCGATAACGGTCACATAATCCATTGGAGTCAGATGAATTCCAAATGCCTGCGCTGCAAACATAACCGCAACACCCTGCATGATGGAAGTACCATCCATGTTAATAGTAGCTCCCAGCGGGATCGTAAAGGAAGAAATCTTTTTGGAAACACCCATTTTCTTATGCAGCGTATCGATGGAAAGAGGTATTGTTGCATTGGATGTTGCCGTGGAAAAAGCAAAAGCCATAACCGGGAAAAATTTCTTGATAAATCTGATCGGATTCAGGCCGGTAAATACCTTGAGCAAAATCTGATACACTCCAAAGCACTGGATTGCCAGCGCGATCAGTACCGCAATCATATACTTTGCCAGCGGAATAAACGCACTGAAGCCAATATTGGCAAAGGTTCTTGCAATAAGACTGAATACACCGATTGGTGCCAGACTCATAACCATCATGGTCATTTCCATCATAATGTCATTAAACTGGCTGATAAAGTTGGCAACCACCTCTGCGCGCTCTCCAAGCTTGGCAAGGATCACACCAACGACCAGGGCAAATACGATTACCTGAAGCATCTCGCCATTTGCCAGAGCTTTAAAAGGATTGTCCGGAATAATATTCAAAATGGTCTGTGCCAGTGAAGCAGACTCCATAGTTTCAATGTCAGAAGCATTCACCTGAATCTTACTCATGTCAAGACCGATACCAGGTCTTAAAAGGGTTCCGATTCCAAGGGCAACTGCAACGGCCACCGCAGTAGTAACCAGATAAAATGCAAGAGTCTTGCCGCCTACATTTCCCAGCTTCTTGGTATCTCCGATTGCCATGCTTCCGCAAACCAGAGAACAAAATACCAATGGAACAACCAGCATTTTCATGAGGCGGATAAATCCCTGACCCAATACATAAAGAACGCCTTCCACGATCACATCATTTTTAATATTACCATCCGGAACCAGATAATGAAGAACCATTCCGGTGACAGCACCAACGATCAGTGCAATAAAAATCTTACTGGTCAGACTGATTTTCTTTTTCTCTTTTGCATTTTCTTTCTTTGCTCCCATCTTAGCCTTCCATCCTCTCTTTCATAAATTCTGCCAGAGATTCTTTCCAATCCGGCATGTCGTATACATCAATAATGCGAAGAATGAAATTATCAAGAACTGCATATGCAGGTCTTGCAGAGGACAGATCTGACTGCGGCGTGGGAACCGGATTCAGCTGTTCTTTTTTTCCGGAAAGCCGAAGCACTTCCTTTGCAAATTCGTAACGGCTGCAAACGCCCTTGCAAGTAGCATGATAAGTTCCGTACTCATTAGTGCGGATCAGATAAAGAATGATTCTTGCCAGATCCCTAGCACTTGTAGGAGAACCATACTGATCTTCTGCAACGGATAAGGCCTGCCCTTCATCTGCTGAGGCAAGCACGCGGTTTACAAAATTATTTCCGGTTCCGTATACCCAGTTGCTTCGGATAATAAAATGCTTGTGGGTGAATTCCTTCACATATTTTTCTCCTGCGAGCTTTGATTTTCCGTAAACGGTGATAGGATTGGTATCATCAAATTCTGTATAAGGCTTTTTTCCCAAGCCGTCAAAAACGTCATCTGTAGACAGCTGTACCATCTTTGCCCCGGTTTTTCTTGCCACAATACTTAAGTTACGAGCACCCAATGCATTAACACGGAATGCATTCTCCGGTTCTTTTTCACAAAGCTCTACATCTGTAAGTCCAGCACAGTTGATGATTACATCCGGACGGTTGATCTCACCGAAACGGAGCACTTCATCGGTCTGGGTGATGTCAAGCTCATTCTTATCTGTATTCAGAGCTTCAATTTCCAGAGGGTTTAGCATTTCATTAATTGCTTCGCCAATCTGGCCTTCTGATCCTACGATCCATACTTTCAGCATTTGTTTTTCTCCTTTGCTTTAAAATTCAAAGGTATAAGTCTCTCCAGCCTCTGTCCCAAAAGCGATCTTATTATCTGAGAGAGCCTGTACTTCCACCTTTGTTCCGTCAGATTTCTTTACCTGGCAGCCCAGAATGCCGGTATACTCACCGGTAAATGTTCCACCATTTCCGGATGTGACCTCAAAGCACTCAGCCTTTCCTTCTGACCATTTCATATTAATTTCAAAATTTCCTCTTGCCATAATACCTTTTACATATCCTGTGTTCCACTGCTTCGGAAGTGCCGGAAGAAACTGTACATATCCAAGCTGGCTCTGAAGCAGCATTTCATTGATTCCGGCTGTGTAACCGAAATTGCCATCGATCTGGAAAATCGGCTGCTCTTTATAATTTGCCCCTGCACCATGAGAACAGAACATGTTTGTTAAAAATCCGGAATTTCCGCCGCCCACATCAGACTGTACAAGCTGGAATGCCTCTTCTGCATGACCTGTACGTGCCCACAGATTGAGCTTGTGGGCTTTCGACCAGCCTGTTGCATCCAGTCCTCGTTCATTCAGGGAAACAATTGCCGCATCCATATATTTGGGATTGTCTTTGTTGATCAGGGTACATGGATACAACGCCATCAGATGAGAAAGGTGACGGTGAGGCGGCTGTACTCCCAGGTTCTGTGCTCCAAGACTCTGTCTCCACTGCGGAATATCAATTTCCGGAAGCTCTCCGGCCTGTGCTTTTCCGATATGAGTCTCTTCATACCACTCTTTTACCTGTCCGTCTGCTCCCACCAAAACCGGGTCAAGCTGTGACTGTTTTTCTTTCCACTTTACGATCAGATCTCCATCAACACCTAATATCTCTGCTGCCTGGATGGTATTCTCAAAATGCTGCCAGATGAACTGCTGGTCGTAAGATGCACCATTTACAATTGGTCCATTCTCCGGAGAGTAGGATGGTGCAGACACGTAGCGCTGCTGATTCTTACTCCAGTAAAGTGCTTTGTCCCAGAAATTGGCAACCTCCCGCAGAGACGGATAAAGCTCCCTTAAATACTCCATATCGCCTGTATACAGATAGTATTCGTAGGAATCCAAAAGTGCCCAGGCAGATCCGATCGGATTCCATCCGGCTGCATTATCCTGCTGTCCCATAGTTGAAAACATATATGGCGTGCTGAAGCATCCTACCAGCCATCCGTTTTCTTCCCCGGCTTCACTTTTGATACCAAAGGAAGCTGCCGCGGAATCACGTCCTGCTTCCCTCAGAACATTCAGATAATCATTGTATGGTTTCATGCATTCCCCAAGGTTACTTGCCATAGTCGGCCAGTAGTTCATCTGAACATTAATATTAAAGTGATAATCTCCATACCAGGTAAATGCACCCTCTCCCCAGACACCCTGAAGGTTTGTAGGAAGAGCTCCCTCTCTGGAGCCGGCAATTGTCAGATAGCGTCCAAACTGATAGCACATTACCTCCAAAGCTCTCTGCTGTGTTTGGGTGGGAATCTCACCGCCATTATTTTCTACCATATTAATATATTTACGGATCAGCTCATCTGTGGGAATCTGCGGGATTTCTTCATTAAATCCCAGCTCCATACGGGAAAATAACGCTGAATGATCTGCTATATGATCTGCTTTCAGTGCCTCATATCCTTTTTGGGCAGCTTTAGCGATTCTATTTGTAACTGCTGTATGTGGATCTTCTCCGCGAAAATCCGGCAGCTCCATTTTATAATCGGTGCCACACGCAAAAAGTAAAGTGACTGCATCTGCGCCGGATACGCTGATTGCAGGAATTCCGTCATTTTCACAGGCAAAAATGGTTCCGCCTTCATTGATAACCTTAAGCTGTGCTTCTACATTCAGACCGTTTCCGGTTAAGGCATCACGCATAGTGATAGTATCACCGGTAATTGTGTTTGTATAAGCCTTGCCGCCAATTAAATTCTTCAGGTTTGTCTTAAAGCTGATCTTTCCATTTGTGTCTGCACTTAAGCGCACTGCCATAATGTTATCCGGATAGCTGTTAAAATATTCCCTGGTATAGTGAACGCCTTCATAGTCATAATTTACAGCTGCCAGTGCAGTCCGCATGTCCAGATCTCTGACATAATTGGAAGCCTTTGAAGGATCCTGATCATTGGAAATATATAAATCGGCATAATCTGCAGGTGCCTCATATCCTGTCAGATCTCCCATAAGCTTATTCAGCTCATCCATTGCTTCACCCTTTGTGTCAGTTCCGCTTGCCTGATAGGAATTTTCATCAAAACCAAAAACATACCGGGATTTATCTTCCAGCTTCTCACGGATGGCCTTTAAATTGTCTTTGATTTTCTGAAGATCTTCTTTCGTATCAATTGGATTGGTTATACCGTAAGTATAATGAATATTGCCACCCGGTCCACCTTCCCAGACTGCTTTTTCGTTAATATGGATCTTGTCCCTATTAACTCCGCCAAATACAAGGCCTCCCATGTAGCCATTTCCGATTGCCAGCGCCTGCGTCTGCCAGTCATCTGCCGGTTTATCGTACCAAAGCCTTAAAAGATTATCATTTTTTTTGTTCATTTTTGCCTCCCCTATATAGTGATGTTGGGAATATCATATCATAATATTCATATAAAGTCTTGAATAAACAAAATAAAAATAGAGTAATAGCGGATTTTGCGCAATCGTTACTATTTTAACAATCACTCATAGCTTCTGTCAAGAAAAAAGATTACCTGACCAGCCTTGTATTTCCTCTTTCCCCGCTGTATAATCTTGACTATAGTTTTTACCAAACGGAAGGATCATACCATGAAAAGAAAAACAGGAAAAAGAAAACAAAAGCTTAAGAGAATATATCTGATGAAAAGGCTGCTTCTCACAGGCGGAATCTTAGGTGCAGCAGCTCTTACGGTTTTTGGCGCTTCACAGCTTATTGGAAAAGTAAAAGAATCTGCCAATACAGTTTCAATGGTAGCCGTTTCCGCAAATGACGGACTTGATATGGAGCAATCCGGCTCCCTGGCAGAGGTAAAGGCAGCCATGGCAAAGCCTGCAAGCTTTTCCCCCACATGTGTAGAATCCACAAAGCCTTCCCTTTACATAGAATCCACTGCCATTGAAGTAAACGGTCAGACTCTTGCCAATCTCTCCGATTACCAGCTTTCCGACCTCCATTCCTTTGATGCCGGAATCAGCTATACAGATGTAGACGGAATCGTAACTTTTCGCGGAAACAATTTCCGCGATACCGCAGCTTATGGAAATACCCAGATCAAAGAGGGTAAAATAAAGGATCTGTGGACCGCCCGCACAGGCTCTATCACCTTTGGAGATGCCACCTGGTCAGGAAGCGGCTGGACCGGACAGCCTCTTATGGAAAAATGGTCTAAAGAAGCCAAGCAGTCTATGAACATGTATGACTGGGCAAAAGAAAAGGATGAGCTTGTGGAGGTAATTTACGCCTGCATGGACGGATATGTGTATTTCCTTGATCTGGAAACAGGCGAGCCTACAAGAGAAGCCCTGTATCTTGGCTACACCTTCAAGGGTTCCGGCGCGCTGGATCCCCGCGGCTATCCTATTTTGTATGTAGGTGCAGGCTATGACAGCAATGAAGGAACTGCCAGAGTTTTTGTAGTTAATCTTCTGGACTGCAGTGTCATGTATACCTTTGGAAACAACGATCCTTTTTCTCTGCGTGGAAATCTGAGCTACTTTGATTCTTCCGCGCTTGTGGATGCCAAAACCGACACTCTTATTTATCCAGGTGAAAACGGCATTCTTTATCTTATCAAGCTGAATACCAGCTACAATCCGGCAGCAGGAACCCTGTCCATCGCACCGGATCCTATTGTGAAATGGCACTATTACGGAACCAGAACCAGTATTTCCTCTTACTGGCTTGGCATGGAGGATAGTGCAGCTATTTACGACGGCTACATTTTTATGTCAGATAACGGCGGCAATCTGATGTGTCTGGATCTGAATACCCTGCAGCTTGTATGGGCACAGGACATTCTGGACGACTCCAACTCCTCTCCTGTGCTTTCTGTAGAGGATGGTCATCTTTATCTGTACATCAGTACCTCCTTCCGTCTGGGATGGAGAAGTAATTCTACAGCTCAGGTTCCGGTATGGAAAATTGACGCCCAGACAGGTGAGATCATCTGGCAGAAGTCTTACGAATGTTCCTCCGAGGACGGCGTTTCCGGCGGTGTCCAGTCCACCATCGCAGTGGGTAAGGAAGAATTGTCGGATTACATTTACGTAACGGTAGCCAGAACCGGAGGGCAGGCAGAGGGTGTCCTTGCCTGCATTGACAAAAACACAGGCGAAGCCATCTGGGAACATTCTGCAGCCTATGCCTGGTCTTCTCCTGTATGCGTATATAATCCGGATGGAACAGGAAAGGTGCTCTACTGCAATAGTACCGGACATATTTATCTTCTTGACGGAAAAACAGGAGACGTTCTTGACTGTCACCAGATCAGTGAGGGAGTCATTGAAGCATCTCCTGCTGTATATCAAAGCTATATGGTTGTGGGAACCAGAGACTGCAAAATATGGGGAATGGAGCTGCAGTAATGCAGCTTTTTCCTCAGGCTTTGATTGCCCATCTCATCTTCGTCGAGCGCGCTCTTCCGTTCTGTGCACATTCCTGTGCGGAAGGACGGATCACATCCTTTGCATAATCAGAATAAATCCCGGCCTTATAGCCTGCTTTCAGGGCTTTTTTTACCAGCTTGTCTTCGCCTGAATGGAAGGTAAGAATGGCAGCTCTTCCCCCTGGCTTTAATGCATCCGGAAGCTTCTCCATAAACTCATACAAAACCTCAAATTCTCTGTTTACATCAATTCGAAGGGCCTGGAAGGTACGCTGACAGGTCTTTTTGATGGTCTCCTTTTTCTCCTTTTCCGGAAGGAAATCAAGGGTTTTCTCAATAACCTGACGCAGCTTTGTGGTGGTATCAATGTGATTTCCCCTGCGGATCTCATCTGTAATTGCCTTTGCCAGCTCCTCGCAATATGGCTCATCCGAATTTTCATAAAGCATTCCTGCAAGCTCGTCTCTTGTAATGGTTTCAAGACGCTCAGCCGCACTGATTCCTGCCTCCTGATTCAGTCGCAGATCCAGAGGACCGTCCACCTTGAAGGAAAATCCTCTCTTTGGATTGTCAATCTGCATGGAGGAAACCCCAAGATCCGCCAGCAAAAAGTCAAAGCCGCCTACTTCCCTTGCAATTTCATCAATAGTACAGAAATTCTGAAGCTTAATTGTCAGAATGTCCTCGCCAAAGCCAAGCTCTTCCAGACGTTTCCTGGTTTTGGCAGCTTCCTCATGATCCACATCTGTGGCATACATATGACCTTTTCCCTGCAGGCACTGCAGCATTGCCTTTGTATGGCCTCCATAGCCCAAAGTAGCATCAAAGCCTACCTGTCCCGGTTTGATTTCCAGAAAATCGATAATTTCCTTCACCATAATGGAAATATGCATACCTGCAGGCGTATTTCCCTTTTGCATTACGTGCCAGATGGTGTCCTGATATTTCTCCGGCTGAAGCTCCTTATACTTTTCCTCAAATTTTTTCGGATATTTCCCCTTATAACGCACACGTCGTTTGTGTGGCTTTTGTCCCTCCTCAAAAGACTGCATTGGCTCTGTCTTCTGTGCTGTTTCATCCTTCTGTGACATCTGTACCTCCTGTAAGTTCTCTGTGTATTGTGTCATGCTTTCTTTTTTCCAATTCCATACTGATCTTGGAAACAAACAAATCAAATGCCACATTATTTTTACCACTGTTGATCACAATGTCTGCCTTGGAACGGGTTGGTTCCACGTAAAGATAATGCATAGGCTTCACTGTGGTCAGATACTGATTGATAATTCCTTTCAGATCCCTTCCCCTCTCTTCCACATCACGGGAAATCCGGCGAAGAATACGTTCGTCTGCATCAGCTTCCACATATACCTTAATGTCAAGAAGCTCTCTTACCCTTGGATCTGCAAGAAGAAGAATTCCTTCCACAAGTATCACCGGACTTGGTGAAATGTGAAGAATTTTGTCAGAACGGTTGTGCAAAGAATAATCGTAAACCGGACATTCTATGGATTTTCCTGCTTTAAGAAGCTTCAGATGTTCTACAAGAAGCTCTGTCTCCAGTGAATCAGGGTGATCGTAATTTACAGTTATTCTCTGCTCAAAAGGAATTCCGTCCTGTCTGCGGTAATAATTATCGTGATAAAGTACTACCACATCATCTCCGAAATACTCTTTAATCCTGTTTGTAAATGTAGATTTGCCAGAGCCGGAGCCTCCGGCAATTCCTATAATCAGACTTTCCATATTTTTTGCTCCTACCTGTTAAGACCGAATTCTTCCGGCATAAATCTTGGACAAATATTTTCTGATGTACAAATAACAGTAGAGGAAAGGCGGGTTCCAATGGCACATGCCTCTTTCAGGCTCTTGCCATATGTCAGGCCGGCACAGACTCCTGCAAAAAAGGCATCTCCTGCACCTGTGGTATCCACAACATCTACCTTCAGAGCCGGGTAAACACCGCAATTTCCTTCCTGGTCAGCAAAGGCTGCCCCCTCATTTCCCATTGTAACTACCATCTGCGGAATATGGGCGGACTGAATACGTTTTGTAAGACATTCTGCCATCTCCATTGGGCTAAGCTCCCTGTAATCTTCTGAAAACAAAAGTCCTGCTTCCTGCTGATTGCATACAAAGCATGCTGTTTTTCTGAGGAAGTCGCGGCGTTCCATGGCAATGGTCATATTGGAAACAAGGGCATAAACCTTCTTACCATATTTTTCTGCATAATGGAAGGTCTTTTTCACAATTTCTTTGTCAATATCGATTTCTATCACTATGCTGTCTGCATCCTTAAAAATCTCATCCCCATGTTCCTCCAGGATTCGCTCAATAGGTCGGTGATCCGGACGTTTGGAAATAGATGCCACAACATCCCCATCCTGATCAAAAATAGCCAGCCAGGTTCCCATGCCGTTTGGTACCTTGCGCATAAATCTGGTATCTACCTTGTGGCGTTCCAGCTTGCGGATAACCTCTTCGCCCATTGCATCGTCGTCTACCAGACTGACAAACACAGGCTTCAGCTCTATATTGGCAATATCCTCTACTACATTTCTTCCTACTCCGCCATGGATCTGCTGGATCACTCCCGCATTTCTCCCGCCTGGAATAAATGGTGCTGCAGAATATCCCTTCACATCGATAAAAACATCACCGATTACCACAATTCCCATACTTTCGTTTTCTCCTTTGTTACATATTTACAATGATCTCTGTCACCAGCTCCTTAAAGGATTTCGCCACTCTGTCTGCTGTTTCCTGAACCTCTTTATGGTTCAGCTCCTCTTTGGAAATTCCGGCTGCCATATTCGTGATGCAGGAAATCCCGCAGATTTCAAGTCCCATGTGCCGGGCAGCCATTGCCTCGCAGGCAGTGCTCATTCCTACGGCGTCTCCGCCCCATATTGCCGCCATTTTTATCTCTGCCGGAGTTTCGTAATTAGGTCCTGTAAGCTGTACGTAAACGCCTTCCTGAATGGCAATGCCGCACTTTTTCGCTGAGGCGCGGATCACATCCTGCAGCCGTCTGCTGTACACTTCACTCATATCCGGAAATCTGCTTCCTAATTCTTCAATATTCGGTCCGATCAGCGGGCTTGGAATACCTGTTGTGATGTGGTCTGTCAGCATCATGAAATCTCCCGGCTTAAAGGAAGGATTCACGCCTCCTGCTGCGTTGGTAAGAAACAGCTTCTTTGCTCCCATCATGCCCATCAGTCTTGTTGGAAGCACTACATCTGTCATGGGATAGCCCTCATAGTAATGAACTCTTCCCTGCATGATCACCACCGGAACATGTTTTACATAACCAAATACAAATCTGCCTTTATGCCCTGCAACAGTAGAGGTTGGAAAGCCTTCAATGTCTGTATAATCAATGGTGGTCTCAATCTGTATCTCATCTGCATAGTCACCAAGTCCGGAGCCCAGGATCAATGCCACTTCCGGTTTAAAATCTGTTTTTTTTCTGACACTTGCAAGACAAGTTTCAAGCTTCTGATACAATTCGTTCATATATCTTCTCCTTTTCAAACAGGCTTTAAACACTGCCGATTTTTTCAGCTACCGTTTTTTTCAGCCCTTCATACTGCTTATGATTAACCATAATCTGATTTCCTTTTTTGGTAATCAAACCATCTGACTGGAATTTCTTAATCGCACGACTGATGCTTTTGAGACAAAGCCCTGTCTCATCTGCCAGATTCTGTCTGCTTTCATTGATGTACAGTATATCATTTTTCTGATGTTTTTCAAACCAGTCCGAAAAAAGCACAGCCAGCCTGTCTGCTCCATCCAAAAACAAATACAAACGGTTCCGCCGCTCCTCCTCAAGAAGAGAAGCGCAGGTAAGCTTTGCCTCCAGACGGAAGGCTTCCATATCCGAATAAATCCATTTTTCGTACTGTGCCCGCGGAAGCTTGGCTACAATACAGGTTGTCTCTGTCTGCAGGGTGGTCTGGTAGGTATCCTTTCCAAGAATCACCTCCATTCCTCCAAGAGCGATCAGATTGGCAGGCTTCATAAAATCATAGGCAATGCCGGATACCCGGTAGTCGGTAGCTTTGACCTTGCCTCTTGCAACAAAGAAAATCGTATCTGCAGGTTCACTTTCCCGAATAAAGATAGTACCTGCCTCCATCACCTCGTTCTGGAACAAATCCATCAGCCACAAAGGTGCCGTGCGAAAATAGGCTTCAAATTGTTTCTGTTTTTCTCTTTCCAGCTCCCGAAGAAATGGAAGTACATCATGCAAGTATGTGTGTTTCATATCATTTCCTCATATTCTCCGCAAAAAGCATGTCTGAAAGTGACCATTTAAATCAGTTTTTTCAAAATAGAATGCCCGATAGTTCCTTCCGGCATTTTCACTCCAAAATTCTCCGCAACAGACGCACCGATCACAGCAAAAGTATCTTCGTTTTCAATAGCTCCCCCTTCTTTCATCTGAGGGGAATAAGCAAGAAATGGAACATATTCTCTTGTATGATCTGTGCCGCTGTAGGTTGGATCGTTTCCATGATCTGCAGTAAGGATCAGAAGGTCATCCTCCCGAAGCTCCTCAAGAAGAACCCCCAGCTTCTCATCAAAATTCTCAATCTCTTTGGCATAGCCTTCTACATTACGTCTGTGTCCCCACAGAGCATCAAAGTCAACCAGGTTCACAAAGCACAAGCCTCTGAACCCTTCTTTACAGATGGCTATTGTCTGTTCCATTCCCTGTACCGAGCTGTCAGAATGATAGGTTCTGGTAATTCCCTCACCACAGAAAATATCATTGATCTTTCCTACACCGATCACATCCAGGCCATTATCCTTCAGCGAATTCAGGGCAGTTGGTCCGGTAGGCTTTAAGGCATAATCATGGCGGTTGCTGGTGCGCCTGAATTCCCCTTTCTTTTTGCCGACATAAGGTCTTGCAATTACACGTCCTACACGCCACTCATCCTTCATGGTTATCTCACGGGCGATTTCACAGCAGCGGTACAGATTCTGTAAGTCAAAGGTTTCCTCATTTCCGCAAATCTGAAGAACTGAATCTGCTGAGGTGTACACAATCATTGCTCCTGTGTTGATTTCTTCCTCTCCAAGCTCTTCAATGATCTGTGTTCCGCTGGCACTCTTATTTCCAATAACACGCTTTTTGCATTTCTTTTCAAGCTCTTTGATCAGCTCCGGAGGAAAACCGGTATCTGTGAAGGTTTTAAAGGGCTTTTGGGTTTTGATTCCCATCATTTCCCAGTGTCCTGTCATGGTATCCTTGCCGTTGCTGGCCTCACTAATGCGCATATATCGTCCAAGGGGCTTCTCCACTTTGGTCATATTTCCCGCCGGGTGAAGATTCAGCATTCCCAGTTTTCTTAAATTCGGTATTTCCAGAGATCCCATTCTATCCAGAATATGTCCGAAGGTATCCACTCCTACATCACCAAATTTTTCCGAATCCGGCATGGCACCAATCCCTAAAGAATCCAGAACGATCACAAAGACTCTTTCATATTTTTTCAAGATAATCCCCCATTTCTATTGCAATCTGCCATATATTCTGTCTTTAATTTCTTCCCGCGCAAATGCTGTGTCCACTGCATTTTTCATAAGAACTGATATTTCTTCATCTGTGATCTTGTAAGTGTTTTGAATAAACAAAAGCTCTTTTGTCAGCGTGGTATTACTTACTGTACGGTTGTCTGTATTCACAGAAACCTTCAGACCTGCATTTAAAAATTCCTGTATGGGATACTGTGCAGTGCTTTGGACAGCTTTCGTCTGAAGATTGCTGATCGGACACATTTCAATCCCGATTCCGCTCTTGGCAAGCTCTTTTTGCAGATTAAAATGTCCTTGCATGGCAATTCCATGACCAATTCTTCCGGCTCCAGCCTTTACTGCGTCCATAATATTCTGTACACTTCCACATTCTCCTGCATGGATGGTAAACGGCAGCTCCATCCTGCGGGCATTTGCAAAGAGCTCCATAAACTGTGACATCGGATAGGCAGCCTCTGCACCGGCCAGATCGGCAGCGCACACTCCATAGCCCAGGTATTCCCTGGCTGTTTTAAGCATGCGGCTGTTGTCCTCCTGGCTGTGATGGCGCATGGCACAGGTGATAACGCCAAACTCTACGCCAAAATCCTTTCTGCCCTGCTCCAGGCCTTTTAGCAAAGCCTCAATCACGTCGCGGCAGTTCATACCGGCTGTTTCCGACAAAAGCGGGGCAAAACGGATTTCCGCATAGCAGATATTTTCCTGGCTCATGCTTCTAAGAACATCATAGCCGGCTGCCGCAAGCCCTTTGGCATCCATAATGCACTGTCCCGGCAGGGCAAATTTTTCAAGATATTCAGCCAGAGAGCTGCAATTCTCTGACACACTCAGTTCCTCTTGCTGTACCGCTCTTCCCAGTCTTGTCTGTATAAATTCCCGGCTCAGGGAACCATCCAGATGACAGTGAAGTTCTACCTTAGGCAGGTTTTTTAATTCTTCTGTTGTCATAATTTATTCTCCAGCTTCTTATTCGTCAGCTTCAGTTATGCCAGATTAGACGGTCCGAATCCAAGAGGCAGCAGCTCTTTCAGTGTGTAGATATCATAATGCTCCTTATCTACAGCCAAAATGATCCGGAAGGTTTCAGGATTACAAAACTCCATCATTACCTGTCTGCACACACCGCAGGGTGCTGCATATTCCGTAAGAACACCGTTCTTTCCTCCAACCACACAAATTGCCTTGAATTCCCGGATTCCCTCACTGACTGCTTTAAAAAAGGCGGTCCGCTCTGCACAGTTAGTCGCTGTGTAGCCTGCATTTTCAATGTTGCAGCCGGTATAAAGCTGACCATTATCTGCCAGCAGGGCTGCACCTACTTTAAAATTGGAATATGGTGAATAGGAATATTTCAGCTGTTCGATAGCTGTATCGATCAGCTTGTCTATCATTTCTTTTTCCATTTTCATGCCCCATCAATATCCTGTAGCCTTTTCGTTCTTTACAATCTTAATAATACGGCTGGTTCCAAGTCTGTCCGCTCCCAGAGCCAGGAATTTCTCAGCATCCTCTAGGGAAGAAATTCCGCCTGCAGCTTTCATCTTCACATTTGGTCCGATATGCTTAGAGAACAGTTCAATGTCTGCAAAGGTTGCTCCTGCACCGCCAAAGCCAGTAGAAGTTTTGATGTAATCTGCACCTGCCAGGGTTACGATCTCACACATTTTGATTTTCTCTTCGTCTGTGAGGAAGCAGGTCTCAATGATAACCTTCAGGATCTTATCTGCACATGCAGCCTTCAAAGTACGGATCTCATTTTCAATCAGATCATATTTTTTATCCTTAAGCCATCCGATGTTAATAACCATATCAATCTCAGATGCACCGTTTGCAATAGCATCCTTTGTCTCAAACTCTTTTGCTGCAGTTGTCATGTATCCATTTGGGAAGCCGATCACTGTACATATTGCCATTTTTCCCTTTACATATTCTGCTGCCTCTTTTACATAGCTTGGCGGAATGCATACGGATGCAGTTCCGTATTCTATAGCATCATCACAAATCTGTCTGATTTCCTCCCAGGTAGATGGCTGAAGAAGAAGTGTGTGATCCACATGTTTTAAGATTTCTTTTGCGTCCATTTTAGTTCCTCTCTTCCTGAATTAATTTTCTGACTGCTTCCACAGCCACGCGTATTGCCATGTCTGTGTCATGAACTACCGGATTGTCAAGCCCAAGCTTTTCTCTTTCCTGATTTGCAACTACCAGAAAACAGGAGCCTGCCCTCACGCGAAGCTTGCCTGCTGCAATAAAAAGTGCTGCGGACTCCATCTCAGAAGCAAGACAGCCCATTCTTTTCCATGCTTCCCATTTGTTGATCAGCTCATATCCTACAGGCATTGCCTCCGGCTCATGCTGCCCGTAAAAGGCGTCCTTGCACTGGACTACACCGGTATGATAAGTAAAGCCTTTTCCTTTTGCAGCTGCTACAAGAGCATTTGTTACATCTAAGTCAGCTACTGCCGGATACTCAATGGGTGCGTATTCACGGCTGGTTCCTTCCATACGCACAGCACCGGTGGCAATTACTACATCGCCGCTTTTTACCTCAGGCTGCATTCCGCCGCAGGTTCCGATGCGGACAAAAGTATCAGCTCCACAGCGATACAGCTCTTCCATTGCAATGGATGCAGAGGGTCCGCCTATTCCGGTAGAAGTAACGCTTACCTTAACGCCGTCCAGGGTTCCTGTATATGTGATATATTCCCGGTTATCTGCTATGAGAACAGGATTATCAAAATACTGTGCGATCTTCACACATCTTTTGGGATCTCCCGGCATGATCACATATCGTCCGACCTCCCCTTTCGCCACCTGAATATGATATTGTCTGCTGGCATCCTCAGAATAATTTTTCATATTTTCACCTTCTCCTAATAATTTATCCCGATTTTACTCCAATACTACGAATTGCTCCGCTGCTGCGCAGCTCCCGCAATTCTCCAGACATTCGGAATCCGCTGATTTACTACGTAAATCGCTACTTCCTCATGTCTGGCGGGTGACAAGGTCAAAAGCCTTTTCGTGCAAGCACGAACGGCTTTTGACTTTGCCACCCTGGTATCTCATTTATCTTTGTCCCTTGTCATATGGAATACCTTCTGCTTTCGGTGCCCTGGAATTCTTGGATACAAATACAAGCACAATCAGAGAAATAATATACGGGAACATGTTATACAGAGTGCTTGGAAGCTTCAGGGCAACCAGCGCGTCAAAACCTGTATATACATTAGACAGGGCTCTGAACAAACCAAACAGAATCGCTGCCATTCCGATATTCACAGGCTTCCACTGTCCGAAGATCATAACTGCAAGTGCAAGGAAGCCAAAGCCTGCAAC
>CAKRKL010000036.1 GCA_934358405.1 uncultured Blautia sp. | reverse complement strand
TTCCAGTCCATAAACATTACATAAAATACTCTGCCGTATTGTTGATTCTCTACGATTCTGCCATGGTCAAGCACAGAAAGATAGGATCCGTCAGCTTTTCGAAGATGAAAATGAATATAGTCATTTTCATTGCCATTATCAATCTGTTCCCAGATGCTTGATTCGATCTGCTGTCGTTCATCTTCCCGGATCAGGTTGCGGAAGCTTCTCTTTGTAAGCCTAAAAAGCTCTTCCATGTCTTTATATCCGGTCATATGGAGAAACTCATGGTTTGCATAGAAAAGCTCATCCTCTTTTTTATCCGCTTTGTAAATAATAAATGCACCCGGAAGGTGTTCAGAGATATCCTTAAGTGCAAATCCAAGCTGCTTGCGAACTCTTGATCGAAGTCCTTCTTTGTATGCCATACATCCATTTTTTCCATGGAGCTTAACCTCATAAAGTGCTGCATCTGCACAACGCATGAGCTGTGAACAGTTTGATGCAAAGTCCGGATATTCCGCATATCCAAGAGAAATATAAAATTGATGTTCTTGCCCATTGCATGAGAACGTCTTTGGAATCCTGGTGAATTGCTGCAGCTGTTTCGCAGCAGCTTCACCGGCATTGCTTGGCAGAAGAATGCAGAATTCATCACCGCCGTTTCTGCCCAGCAACGCATCAGATGGAAAAAATGCTTTCATATTATCGGCCAGATTCTTTAATGCTTTGTCTCCATAGGCATGCCCATAGATATCATTAATTAATTTAAAGTCATCTATATCAAGGAACGCGGCTATGAAATGTGCTTTTGGATTTTCTGCAATCATCTTCTCTGCTAATTCGTCAAATCCATAGCGGTTGTAAATATTTGTAAGAGAATCTATGTGTGCCAGTATTTGAAATTTGTTTTTATTTTCCTTAGATACTAACCAAACCCTGGTAAGACCTGACAGAAGTAAGACAATAGAGGCAAAAAATCCGCTGGTTAAAGCTATAAACGCAGTATTTTGCCATCCACCTTCAGGCATTACCTCAAATTTCCAGTTTTCCTCACCTATTGTAAAATCATAAGAAACAGGATGAATTATTGAGCCATCTGACTGATAAACAACTTCATAAGTGTTATCCCAGGGAGCGACTGTTTTTGAAAGCTTATATTCATAGCCAAAGTCTGAGAGTGCACTGATCGAGTCCGAAAAAATATCTGGAACACGTAAAATAACAATAGTAAATCCCCAGAAATATTCCTGCCCATTGTTATCCTTCAGATAAACCGGATTACGGACAGCAAGTCCATAGCCGCCTTGCTTCAATTCGAAGGGGCCTTGTGTAACCAGGGTATGGTTGTCTCTGGCATAACAGGAAATTTCTTGGCGGTCTTTATCATGGAGCAGGTCAATCTTACCTGCCTCATTTCCTTCGGCAGGATAAATATCTGTTACAACACCATTGGGAGCGAGCTGAATACTTTCAATGGAGTCAGACATAATATTCTTTGCAACCGTATCAAACTGATTAAGCTCTCCATCTTCACTGATCAAAATCTGTTTCAGAACATCCGTAATTTCCATTCCATCTGTAATTTCATTCTTTATACGTTCACCATAAGTAGTAGCATTTAATTGTGCCGTTGTGTGCTTTTGTTCTTCCTCATGGGCATTTGTTTTGTATACAATGAAACTGATAAGACATATGCCCAGCAAAAAAACGATAAGAGGCACAAGTGTTTTTTTCTTCACTTACTTCACCTCGTGTTATACACCGTATACTTTGATAACAAAGCATTATAGCATAGAAATTAAAAAATGGAATAAAATTTTCGTAAAAAATAAAATATTTTTTGGGGTCATTCTACATTTTTCAGAGCTTCATCCATTGGAATTTTACGGATTCTGCGGTATTCAAGAAGTGACACAGCTGCATAAGTTCCTATACCTATTACGAACATTTCCAGATAAATCTTTGGATCGATCCAAAGTGCAATCCATCCTGAAACACTTGTCAGCATCATTTCCCTAAATAGAATCTCCATGACTGCTTTTTCAATGGGAAAACTTAATAAAAGCCAGAGAACTACCACGACCGATGTTGACCAGATGTATAATCTGCTGATTTCGCCATTAGTGTATCCAAGAATTTTTGCCATAGAAATAGACTGCGCATTCTTTTCAATGATTATTTTTGAAAGCAGATAGATCAGAACCATGAAAATAGCAATTGCAAATCCATTTACCAGATTCATCATACTTCCCATTGATACAGTCAGCTGTCTTGAAATCTTTGTCAGCGTCTCCAGATCGATTACAGAACCAATATATTTTTCGTCAATATCCGTAATTTCTGAATCAGAAAAATAGCCGCTATAGTAATCGCTTCCCAGGTTAAAAGTAGTATTTAACTGTTTTTGTGACATAAACACGCAGAGTGCACCGCTGTAATCATAAATTCCTTTAATTTTGAATGTATATTTTTTATTTTCATATTTTTCTTTCAGCGTGATCTTATCTCCTGGCTCAAGGAGAAACTTTTCTGCATATGCACTGGAAATGTAGACTTCTTCACTGTCGCTCAGATCTGCATGGATATATTTACTGTCTGGTTTGATTCCATATAAAAGAACTTCATCTGTTTTATACTTACTTGGCAAAGTCTGAAGGGCATACGCACTAAAAGCTTCTGCATCATCATTTTCTGTTTGTGTCCCTACGGAATACTGCAAAAGCTCCAGCATACTTTCTATTTTACTTCCGCTTATTGCACTTACCGGAACCTCTAATATATATTGATATTTTGCCAGCATGTTATTCTGGATTTCCTGCTGATAATGATTAAGGACAGAGGGTAATAGTAATCCAAAAAATAAAAGCAGGTTGGCAAAAATGATTCCGATAAACAAAACAAGATAGTTGCTCATATTCTGAAAAATTACCCGTAAGCGAAAACGATGAAAAATTCCAAGTCTTGGACTTAAGCGGATTGTTCTTTTTCGTTTTCTGCCGGACAGATCCTTTCTCAGAAATTTAAGCGGTGACAGCTGCAGTTTATGATGCAGAACTCCATAGTTGATAATCAGCATGATTGCTATCGGCACAAGGGTTGTCATCCAAAAAGCGTCTGCATTCCATATTGTCACATAAGTCGGCAGGCTATAGCTTCCATAATACATAGAGGCACACACATTCTTCATTACGGTGTATCCCAGAATATTTCCGATCAATGCTCCGAACAGGGTAATGATCACAGGAAGTGTCATATAATGCCTGATAAGTTCTCCTTTTGTATAGCCGGATGCGCGCAGTGTTCCGATCACACCTGCTTCCTTTCGAATCGTATTGCTGATTGTAATTCCAAAGACAAAAGCCATAATTACTATGACAATATAAAGAAGCACGATCATCATAGCTTTGTCGCTTCCCATATCTTCCCCGGTAAAGTTGATTGCCTGATTCTGATAGCGTGGGACAAAGGCTTCCAGAGACACTTCTTTACCGAGCGCTTCCATGAATTCTTCTGCTGTCTTTTTTTCTTGCATTTCATCCGCTGGCTTCTTATCATACAGCCAGGAATAATTGTACTGAAGTTTATTCTGGTTTAATGCTTCGAAGCCCTCTGGCGTTACAACAGAAACACCGAACTTTACGGCATCAAACATGGAATCATTGTTATTCTGAAACAGACAGCTATAATCCGAAAGTGCTATAAATCCGGTAACATTCCATTTCTTTGTGCCACTTATAAGCACATCTCCCACAGAAATCTGGTTATTATCTGCATACATCCGATCAATTGCAATTTCATCTGCTTTTTCCGGCAGTCTTCCCTCCATCAGGCAAACCAGATCGATTTCTTCCCTGTTTTTAAAAAAACGCATTGTACTTCCGTTATCCAAAGCCTCCTCGATATAGAAGTTTTCATATAAACGGACATTCTTTGCCTCAATGCTTTCTTTTTGTGATTTGGTAAGCTTTTGCTTTACACGGAAATTTCCATCTTCAATCTTATATTTTTCAAATCCATCATTATAGGCTTTGATCATGCTTCCGTCTGCAACCAAAAATCCTGATACAAACCCGATTGTAAGGGTCATCAGAAGCAAAATAACCAGATATTTTCCCAGTTCTTCTTTTAATTCCCGTGGAAGTCTCTTTCTTAAAGGAGTTTTCATATTCACGCGTCCTCCTTACCATTCCAGCTCATCTGCTGAAAGCTTATGCTCATTACAGTAGTTTTTTCGAATCATTCCGTCACGAAGCTTCACTACCCGGTCTGCCATATCCTTGATGGCATCATTATGTGTGACCATAATGATGGTATTTCCATATTTCTGATTGACTGTTTCCATCAGCTTCAGGATTTCTTTTGAAGTATGGTAATCAAGTGCACCTGTAGGCTCATCACAGAGCAGGATATCCGGATTTTTCACGATTGCACGTCCAATTGCGGTTCTCTGCTGCTGACCACCGGAAATCTGATTCGGCAGTTTATTGCGATGTTCATAAATCCCCAGGGTTTGCATAAGCTCATCTACCTGCAGAGGGTGATCACTTAGGTATGCACCGACTTCAATATTTTCTCTTACTGTCAAATTGGGGATAAGATTGTACATCTGAAAAATATAACCCAGATGCTTTCTGCGGTACATCGAAAGCGTCTTTTCGGTCATATCTTCCAGCTGTTCTCCTTCAATAATAATACTTCCTTCGTCAGCCTGGTCTATTCCGCCGATAATATTAAGAAGGGTTGACTTTCCCGATCCAGATGGCCCAAGAAGCACACAAAATTCTCCCTTTTTAATTTCCAGATCCAAACCCTTGAGCACATCTACTTTACTGTCACCTGTTCCAAAAGATTTTTTGATTCCTTTTATCTCTAAAAACATTTTCTACTCCTTCCCTGATAAGTTTTTTTAACACATTGTAGTTTTTTGCCTCATACTTATATTAGTTTCAACTAATTATTGTGTCAATAATTTTCTTTTTAAAAAATAAAACAATTTGAGGAATGATATAACCAGCCAAATTGTAATAGCGTTAATGCACTTTAAATGCTATAATCAAGGTACTTGAAAATTACCGTAAACAGGGTATTGGATGAAGGGGGAAGCTTTTATGATTACTGATTATGCAGATAAGCTGCGTCTTTACGAAAATCTACAGGAGTATGCAGACATGATTCTGGCATTTATTGAGAAACAGGAGAAGGAAAATCTTCCGGCAGGCAGATATGATCTGGAAAAAGGTGTGTTTGCATCTGTGCAGAGTTATACTACCAGAGTATTGGAGGGGGCACAGATGGAATCCCATAAGAAATATTGTGACTTACAGTATTTTATAGAAGGAAAAGAAAAAATCTACTGGGCTTCTTTGCGGAAGCTTACCGTGGAAAATGACATGACTCCGGAAAATGATGTCATTCTATATGTATCCGGTCCGTGGCAGGGGTATACGGTGTTTGAGCCTGGAATGTTCGGCTTTTACGCCCCGGAGGATGGACATATGCCAGGAATTGCAGCAGATGAACCGTCTGCTGTGAAAAAAATTGTATTCAAGATTCCGGTATAGGTGTGACAGGCATGTCGGAAAAAGCAATTGATTACAGATTTAAAATACTATATGCAGTGGGTATCATTATGGTTGTTTGCGGGCATACCCAGGGCGGTGGCATTACAATTCTAAGTGATTGGTTTCCTTATGAGGGAATTCATCTGGCATTGTTTATGTTTTGCTCCGGTTACTTTTACAAAAGCAGAGTGGAGGGAAATATCAGGCAGTATGTACTGAAAAAAGTCAAAACCTTACTGGTGCCATTGTATTTTTATAATATTGCTTATGGAATTTTTGTTCAGCTTACAAGGCTGAAAGCCTTTGAAATTGGTGGGGACTTTACGTTACATAATATTTTGGTTGCACCGCTTACAAATGGTCATCAATTTATTTATAATATGGGAGGCTGGTTTATTGCACCGCTTTTTATGGTGGAGGTATATAATGTTCTGCTTAGAAAGCTTTTGAAGAACATAAACAAAAATATACCGGAGATAGTTTTCTTTATTATTAATGTATGCCTGGGACTTATTGGTAACTGGATGGCATGTTCCGGATATCGGGATGGGCTGTGGCTGGTAGTTACGAGAATGCTTTATTTTATTCCATTTTATGGTCTTGGAATATTCTATAAAAATGTGCTGGAAAAATATGAGAAAAAGCTGCCTGGCTTCTGGTATTTTGCAGCGATTTTCGGGATAAAGCTATGGATCATTTATTATTATGGAAAGGTGCCGGCATATACGCCTTCATGGTGTGATGATTTTAATGAAGGCATTGTTATGCCGATTCTAGTTGGATATACGGGTATTGCATTATGGATGCGAATTGCATCCATTCTGGAACCGGTAATCGGACGAAGTAAATGGGTGAATTTGATTGCAGATAATACATACTCAATTATGATAAATCAGTTTCTTGGGTTTATGATAGTAAAGGGAATCTTTGGATTGCTGGGCAGAGTTTATACGGAGTTTGTGGACTTTAGCTGGGATAATTTTAAAACTGACATTGGCTGGTATTATCGTCCAAAAGGACTTTGGAATTCATTGATCCTGTATGTGATTGGTGGAATTGTCTTTTCCATTGCGGTTCAGAAAGCACTTGATCATGTAAAGCTGCTTTGGAGAAGCCAGAAAAAGAAAGGAATGGTAAAATGAGTAAAATTATAAATCTTTCAGGTGTTTTGGAAAAAGAAGAAAAGCTGGAGCAGATTGCAGATTATATAGAAGAATTGAAGGATGAGTTTGCAGAGCTGATCCAGGAATTTGATGAGGATGGCGCAGACCAGCAGAAATTAGATACGCTTACGGAGGCATTGGACGCGTTGGAGGATGCTTATGATATGGTAAATGAGGCTTTATAAATAATTTATCACACTAAATCTTGAAAACCTATTGACATACTAGGTTAATAGTGGTAATATCCATTCATCAGATAAAAAACATACATTGCAGATGTGAAAATATGTTTTGGAAGCGGCAGAGCAGCCGGGAAAGGAATGGATAGATATGGCATACTATAAAGGAACACTTGGATTAATTGGAAACACTCCACTTGTTGAGGTTACAAATATTGAAAAAGAATTTGGACTGGAAGCTACTGTTCTTGTGAAACTGGAATATTTTAATCCGGCAGGAAGTGTTAAAGACAGAATCGCGAAAGCCATGATTGAGGACGCTGAGCAGAAGGGCATCTTGAAGGAAGGCTCTGTTATTATCGAACCAACTTCCGGAAATACCGGAATTGGCCTTGCATCTATTGCAGCAGCTAAGGGATACAGAATTATCCTTACCATGCCTGAGACAATGAGTGTTGAGCGCAGGAATATTCTGAAGGCATATGGTGCAGAGCTTGTGCTGACTGATGGAACCAAGGGCATGAAGGGAGCCATCGCCAAGGCAAATGAACTGGCTGAGGAAATCCCGAACAGCTTTATTCCGGGCCAGTTTGTAAATCCGGCGAATCCGGCTGTACACAAGGCTACCACAGGTCCTGAGATCTGGAAGGATACAGAGGGCAAGGTTGATATCTTTATTGCTGGTGTTGGCACCGGTGGAACACTTACCGGAACCGGCGAGTATCTGAAGGAGCAGAATCCAAATGTGAAAATTGTTGCCCTTGAGCCAGCTACATCTCCTGTATTGTCAGAAGGCAAGGCCGGTCCACATAAGATTCAGGGAATCGGAGCCGGATTTGTACCGGAGGTTTTGAACACAAAGGTTTATGATGAAGTTTATAAAGCAGATGCAGATGCTGCATTTGCAGCGGCGAAGCTCCTCGCACATAAAGAAGGAATCCTGGTTGGAATTTCTTCAGGAGCAGCATTAAACGCAGCAATTGAGTATGCAAAGAAGCCTGAGAACAAAGGGAAAGTAATTGTTGCACTTCTCCCTGATACAGGAGACAGATACTATTCTACACCATTGTTTACAGAGTAGTTTTTGCGCTGCAAATATAATGGAATAGGAAGGAAATATGAGCGAAATAACGGTAACGAAAGAACAGCAGATTAAATATGAAGCTTTAAAGGAGTATCTGCGCAGCCTTGGAAGTGTAGCGGTGGCTTTTTCCAGTGGAGTAGATTCTACCTTTCTTTTAAAAGTTGCCCATGATGTTTTAGGAGATAAATGCCTGGCAATTACAGCTATGTCCTGTTCATTTCCCAAAAGAGAACTGGAAGAGGCGAAAGCGTTTTGCAGGAAAGAAGGAATTCGCCACATTATGGTGGAGTCTGAGGAACTGGAAATCGAAGGATTTTGTGAAAATCCTGCAAATCGCTGTTATATCTGTAAGAAAGAATTATTTGAAAAAATCTGGGATATTGCCAGAAAAGACGGAATGAATGCAGTAGCAGAAGGCTCCAACATGGATGATAACGGTGATTACAGACCCGGACTGCAGGCAGTTGCAGAGCTTGGAGTAAAGAGTCCGCTGCGTCACAGCGAATTATATAAAGAAGATATCCGCACCCTGTCCAAAGCGCTGGGCCTTCCAACCTGGGAAAAACAGTCTTTCGCCTGTCTGTCTTCCCGCTTCGTATACGGTGAGCCCATAACCAGGGAAAAGCTTGGCATGGTAGACAAAGCTGAGCAGCTTCTTCTGGATCTTGGCTTCCATCAGCTGCGCGTTCGCATTCATGGTACCCTTGCACGTATTGAAGTTTTTCCGGATGAACTTCAGAAGGTTCTGGAAAACCGTGAACAGATTGTGAAGGCGTTTAAAGAATATGGATTTACCTATGTAACTATGGATCTTCAGGGATATCGCATGGGAAGCATGAATGAGACTCTGAAAAATATTTAATATCATAAATTATACAGAGCACCTGCAAAAGCAGACAGTTAGTAATACTGGATGACACTTTTGCAGGTGCTTTTTATTGTGTGCAGACAAAAATTTTGGCTTGTAGTTAGTGATTTGACTAAAAAATAATAGAAATAAATGCATCTTGCGCAATATAATGACAGTTTGTGATAACCTCGTCTTTTATAGACGGGGTTATGTTATATTAAAGTTATGAAAAATGGGGCGAGACAGAACCAATTGGGAAGGGAGAAGACACAGAAAATGAAATATCAGAATATTATAGATAATATGACTCTGAAGGAAAAAGCTGCGTTCCTCAGCGGCAAAAGTGAGTGGAAGACCAGAGAGTTTCCAAGACTGGATATTCCGGCAATCTTTTGTTCAGACGGACCAAACGGTGTGCGTAAGCAGGCTGGCGCAGGAGATCATCTGGGAATTAATCCTGCAGTACCGGCAACCTGCTTCCCGACAGCAGCTGCTATGGCAAACAGCTGGGATGAAGAACTGGAGCAGAGCGTTGGTGTTGCACTTGGTGAGGAATCTATGGAAGAGGATGTAAATGTTCTTCTTGGACCGGGACTGAATATTAAGAGAAATCCTCTTTGCGGACGTAACTTCGAATATTTTTCCGAGGATCCCTATCTTTCCGGAAAAATGGCAGCAGCATTTATTCGTGGCGTACAGAGTACAGGAGCTGCGGCATGTGCAAAGCATTTTGCAGTGAACAGCCAGGAGCTTCGCCGTATGGCTATGAATGCGGTTGTAGATGAAAGAACACTTCGCGAAATTTATCTTACCGGCTTTGAGATTGCGATTAAAGAGGGTAAGGCCAAAACCGTGATGAGCAGCTATAACGAGGTAAATGGTGTTTATGCAAATGAGAACGAGCATCTTTTAAAGGATATTCTTCGTGATGAGTGGGGATTTGAAGGTTCTGTTATTACAGACTGGGGCGCATCAAATGACCATTCTCTTGGAGTAAAAAATGGTTCCACTCTGGAAATGCCTACCCCTGGTCTTGATGCTGCAAGAGAGCTGCTTGCCAGTGTGGAGAGCGGAAAGATCAGTGAGCAGGACATTGATGAGCGTGTAGATGAGCTTCTTGATCTGGTGATTACAACAACAGAAAAGGCAAAGCATTACAAAAAGGCAGCAAACAAAAAGGCACTTCATGAGGAGCATCATAAGCTGGCGCGTCTGGCCTGTCAGGAAAGCACAGTCCTTCTGAAAAACGAAGGGGGAATCCTTCCGCTTGGGGAGAAGATCCATGCAGCAGTAATCGGTGATTTTGCATTTGAACCGAGATATCAGGGCGCAGGCTCTTCTATGGTAAACTCCACAAAGGTGGATTCAATTAAGGATATGCTTGAGGGCAGTGGAATCTCCGTGACCGGAATTGTTCGCGGATATCAGCGTGACGGCAAGGAAGATGAAGCTATGAAAAAAGAGGCAGCAGATCTTGCCCGCCGTTCAGATGTAGTTCTGTTTTTCTTTGGTCTGAATGAAAAAAGCGAGACAGAGGGACTTGATCGTAAGCATCTTCGTATTCCACAGAACCAAATCAATCTGATTCAGGAGCTTGCAAAAGCAAATACAAATATGATTGGTATTATCAGTGCAGGTTCTGTTATTGAAATGCCTTGGCACCATCATTTTAAAGCACTGCTTCACACTGCTTTGATGGGACAGGCTGGTGCAGGCGCAGTTCTTGATATTCTCTCAGGAAAGGTGAATCCGTCCGGAAAACTGGCTGAAACATATATTAAAAAATATGAGGATACCCCTTCATATAATTATTACCCATCTCAGGAACGTAATTCTGAGTACAGAGAGGGAATTTATGTGGGCTATCGTTACTTTGATACAGCAGGTGTTCCGGTAAATTATCCATTTGGATATGGACTTTCTTATACAACCTTTGAGTATGGAAATCTGCAGGTTAAACCGGATAGGGCTATTTTTACAATACGAAATACCGGAAAATATGATGGAGCAGAAATTGCTCAGCTTTATGTAGGACTTCCGGGGGCAAAGGTCTTCCGTCCGGTAAAAGAGCTGAAAGGCTTTGCAAAGGTTTTCTTAAAAGCAGGAGAAGAGAAAACTGTCACAATTAAATTTGATGACAAAACATTCCGTTACTGGAATATAAAAACTAATAAATGGGAGGTTGAGGGCGGCATCTACAGCATCATGATCGGTGCAAGCTGTGCAGATATCCGCCTCCAGGATACGCTTGCTATTATTGGTACTACTGAGGTAATGCCGTACTACACTAACCGTGTTGCCTCTTATGTAGATGGAAAAATTCAGAAGGTCGAAAATGAAGAGTATGAGACAATTCTGGGACATTCTATTCCGGATGGAAGCTGGAGCGGAGAGCTTGGCATGAATGATGCACTCTGCCAGATGTATTATGCGAAGAGTGGAATTGCCCGTTTTATCTGTAAAAAACTTGGTGAAAAGCTGAAAAAGAGCGAAGCTGTGGGAGTTCCGGATCTGAATACATTGTTCCAGTACAACATGCCGTTCCGTGCAATTGCAAAGATGACAGGCGGAATGGTTTCCATGGAAATGGTGGAAGGTCTTGTGAGAGTAGTAAACGGACATTTTGGAGGACTTGGAAAAGTAATCAGTGGATTTTTCAGAAACCAGAAACTGAACAAGAAATATGAAAAAGAACTGGAAGAGCAAAAATAATAAGGAGCACTATTATGGGAAAAATTAAACAGTTAATTGAAGATCATCCGAATATTTGGGAGTTTATTAAATTTAATGTATTATCAAACTGCGCAACCATCACAAACTTTATTATTATGTGGCTGTGTACGGGCTTTATTTTTAAAAGCTTTGCAAATACACCATTTAAATTTCTGGTATTTAATTACGCAGATAATATAGAGTCTAATCTTGGCTTATGTGGATTCTTAAGCTTCCTGGTTGCTACTGCTGCAGCTCAGACCGTAAACTTTTTTGTACAGAAAAATCTGGTTTTCAAGTCCAATGCAGCCTTTGAAAAGGCAGTGCCTAAATATATTGCCCTTGCTGTTGTGCTGGTACTTGTATCAGCAGCACTTCCGGCTTACAGCCAGAGCTTTTTCATTAACATTGGAATCTCTGAAGGACTTGCACCTACTCTTGCAAACGTGTTGAATATTCTGGTTCAGGTAGTTCTCAGCTATCCGACTATGAAATTCTGGATCATGCCAAATAAATAATTAAGGCTGCTATTCTTGCCCGATGCAGCAACAGATTAAAAACCCCGGATTGCCTTGCAGTCTGGGGTTTTTAATGCTAAGATAAGACAGGATTTAACAATTTAAACACAATTTTCCCACAAAGAGAACACAAATTATCTCTATACTGTGAACTATCAAATGAAAGAGAATAAAGGAGTTTCTAAAGGAGGCTTTTATCATGAAGAATAGAAATGAAGAATTAAGAAGAAAAATTAAAAAGGCAGCAAGCATTAGTCTTTGCGCAGTACTGGCAGGTGGTCTTGCAGCAGGAACATATACAGGAGTTAATTATCTGACAGGCTATGAGCAGAGCGTACAGGCAGCAAGCAATGAGGAAAAGGTTACATTGCTGAAATCCGATAAGGATACTGAGGATTCTAAGGACGCTAAGGATGACAGCAAAGAAGAAAGTACATCAAAGGGAAGCCTGGATGTATCTGATATTGTAGAAGAGACAATGCCAAGTATTGTTTCCATTACAACCAAATCTGTAGAAGAGGTTCAGAGCTATTACGGAATGTTTGGCCAGTATGGTGCTTATTCACCTGAGCAGAGAGAGGTTCAGGGAAGCGGTTCCGGTATTATCATTGGTAAAAATGATACTGAACTTTTGGTAGCAACTAATTATCATGTAGTAGAAGGGGCAGATACCTTATCTGTTGGCTTCTGCGACAGCACAGCATGTGAAGCAAAGGTAAAAGGCTATGACAGTGAGAAAGACCTTGCAGTTGTAGCAGTTTCTCTGGATGACATTGACAGTGATACAATGGATGCAATTTCAGTTGCAACTATTGGTAATTCAGATAATCTGAAGGTCGGCGAGCAGGTTATTGCAATCGGTAATGCTCTTGGCTATGGTCAGTCTGTAACAACCGGTATTGTAAGTGCTAAGAACCGTCAGCTGAATTCTGATGATACAGTTGGTGATTATGACAGTGACAGCAACTCTGCTACCAATCTGATTCAGACAGATGCGGCTATTAACCCTGGCAACAGTGGTGGTGCTCTTTTGAATATGAAGGGTGAGGTTGTTGGTATCAACTCTGCAAAGCTTGCTTCCACAGAGGTTGAGGGTATCGGCTATGCAATCGCAATTTCTGATGTAACAGATATTCTGGAAAATCTGATGAATGAGGAAACCAGGGACAAGGTTGAGGATCATGGTGTTCTTGGAATTACAGTTCAGACAGTAGCGGATGAGGTTAGTGAAGCATATGGTGTTCCCGAAGGTGTTCTGGTAAGAGATGTTACTGAGGGCGGCGCAGCAGATAAAGCCGGCATCGAAGCGAAATCTATCATTACTAAATTTGCCGGTAAGACAGTTACCACAAAAGAGCAGCTCGTTGATTTCCTTTCTTACTATGAACCAGGAGAAGATGTTGAGCTTACAATTGAGGTTCCGGATGGAAAAGGCTACAAAGAGGAAACTGTTACAGTGACTCTTGGAAAGAGCGAAGATACACAGCAGGCAGATGCTCCGGATTCTCAGAACCAGGAAGGCCCCACAGACGGAAGCGGAAATCTCTTAGAAGATTGGGAGAACAATGAAGGCGGCGCAGGACTTCAGTATGGTGAAGGCTGGAACTAATTAAATATAAAAATATGAGGCTTACCCGTAAAAAGGTAAGTCTCTTTTTTTATAACTGATTGCATATCCTGCCGTAAAAAGGTATAATTATGTAACGCAAAAAAGAGGAGAAAAGAGTTGAACGAATGAAGAAAGAGCTATCCCTGGTTTTTGATATCGACGATACCTTGTACAGTCAGATGGAACCACTTCTTACGGCATGCGAATACAGTCTTGGCAGCAAGCTGCCGGATCCGGAATTGTTTTACCGGATTTTTGGAAAAAGAAGTGCAGAAATGTTTCTGTTTAGTGAGAGCGGGCAGGTTTCTATTCATGAGTCCAGAATATACAGAATTGAGAATACTATGAAGGACATGGGGATTCCATTTACCCGTGAACAGGCAGAAATTTTTCAGGCAAGATATAAAGAAAATCAATCTCATTTACATATATCCACGGTACTTTCCGGATTGCTGGATGAATGTGCTGCCGCAGGAATAAAAATGGGAGTGATTACCAATGGTCCGTTGGCGCATCAGGTGCAGAAATTCCATACACTTGGACTGGATAAATGGTTTACACAAGAGCAGCTTATTGTGTCTGCCGGTGTAGGCGTGGCAAAGCCGGATGTGAAAATTTTCCGGATGGCAGAAGAAATGTGGAAATTGGATCCTGCAAGTACCTACATGGTAGGGGATTCTCTGGAAAATGATATTGCAGGCGCCAAAAATGCAGGGTGGAAAACAATCTGGATGAATCATCATAGATATGCTGTGCCGGAAGGAATGGAACAGCCTGATTATATTGTGTACACAGAGGAAGAATTAAGAAACTTAATAGAAGCGATATAACCAGATGAGAAGCATATGTAAAAAAAGAGAGTGATCTGGTTTGCTTGTCTGAGGGCAATGAGGAAAATATAGTATGGTATCAGATTATAAAATTACAATGGAGCAGGCTAAAACTGAAATGGTCTGTTACCGCAAAATTTTCAGTAATGTGAGGCTTCTTGACCAGGAAGCATTGGAAGCACTGAAAAAAGAAAGAGAAAGCGGCTTGGAGAACTGTGCGAGTGGACTGTGCTTTGAACACCAGTGTGCAGAATGCGTGGCATTGGAGGCTTTTTATAAAAAAGAAGAACTGTCCAGGCTGGAATTTATCGAAAATGATATTTATCAGATTATGGTTAAATATCTGGAAATTGATGGAAAACCATATGTTATGGAAATGCTTAAACGCATGGATAAGAATTCTCTGATCGCACAGGAAGACAGGGAACGCCTGGTAAGCAATCTCACGGGTTACACGGATCGCCTGTATAGTGACGTCTTAACCAAAGTTTATAACAGACGTTATTTCGAGGAAGAACTGAAAAATCAAAAGGGTCCGGCTGGCATTGCGATGATCGATCTGGATGATTTTAAGCTGTATAATGACACATATGGACATAAGGCTGGAGATATGGCGCTTACGGCTGCAGCTAAAGTAATCCTAAGACATATCCGCAAAACGGACATATTGGTTCGCTATGGTGGGGACGAATTTCTTCTGATCATTCCCGGAGTAACAGAGCTTGAGTTTACGCGCAGACTGCAGAAGATTCTTGATAAGATCCACGAAACCACAATACCTGGATATACCAGAATCCAGCTCTCTGTGAGTATTGGAGGTACCATTGCTGCAGCTGACGAGACCATTGAAAGTGTTGTGGGAAGAGCTGACCGATTTATGTATCAGGCGAAGACACGTAAGAATCTGGTGGTGACTGAGTCAAGTGAAGGCAAGGATGGAATCGAAGGTGGTACAAAGATTGAGCTTGATGCACTGAAGCAGCAGATTCTGATTGTAGATGATGCGCAGCTGAATCGTGAAATACTAGCCGAGATCCTGCACCCGGATTTTAAGACTATGGAGGCTCGCAGCGGGGAGGAGTGTATTTCATTGCTGCGACAGTATGG
>CAKRKL010000035.1 GCA_934358405.1 uncultured Blautia sp. | reverse complement strand
CATATTTTTTCATCTTTGATAATAGGATAGAATAAACAAAGCAAACCAGGAGGCGCAGACCATGAGTTCAAAAACCAGGATCATTGTACTACATATGAAAGAAGTGGTGTACACCATCGCTTTTCTCATTCTTGCCATACTTCTTGGTATACTGATCTACTTTATGTTTGGTCCGGGCAGGAGCCAGACCGTATCAGAAAAAGCAAACTCCCTCTATACTCCTGGTGTTTACCGCTCTTCCATTACACTAAATCAAAATACCTTTGACGTGGAGGTTACGGTGGACCAGAACAGTATCCAGTCTGTGGAGCTGGTAAATTTAAGTGAAAGTACAACAGCAATGTTTCCCCTGGTAAAACCGTCTCTGGAATCTTTGGCGGGCCAGATTGTAGACAGTCAGTCTCTTGACAACCTGAAATATTCCACGGACCGCAAATATACATCGGAATTGCTTTTGAACGCCATTGAAGATGCACTGAAAAAGGCGGAGAACCAAGTCAGTTCTCCGCCTGAAAGTTGATATTTTAAAGATTTTCCAATACTTCCATCCATACTGCTGCACTTGCATCACTTGGCATGCGAAGATCTCCTCTTGGGGAAAGGGCAACACTTCCCACCTTCGGGCCATCTGGAAGACAGGAACGCTTGAACTGCTGGGCGAAAAATCTTCGGTAGAAGGTTTTCAGCCATTTCAGAATGGTCTCCTTGTCATAGGTGTTCTCGAAAGTGCGGCAGGCAATGCGGTAAATCTTGTCCGGCTCAAAGCCTGCACGAAGCATATAGTACAGATAAAAATCATGAAGCTCGTAAGGTCCTACCAGGTCCTCGGTTTTCTGGGCAATCTTGCCATCCTTAGGCGGCAGAAGCTCTGGGCTTACCGGTGTATCCAGAATATCCAGAAGCACCTCCTCAAGCTCTTTCTCGCCGCAGGTGTCTGCATAGTAGCGGACAAGATGTCTCACCAGAGTCTTTGGAACAGATGCGTTCACGCCGTACATGGACATGTGATCTCCATTGTAGGTGGCCCATCCAAGTGCAAGCTCGGAAAGGTCTCCTGTTCCCACCAAAATGGCACCTTCCTGATTTGCCAGATCCATCAGAATCTGGGTGCGCTCTCTTGCCTGGCAGTTCTCGTAGGTCACATCATGAACCGAATCGTCATGTCCGATATCCCGGAAATGAATGTTTACTGCTTCCTTAATGTTCACTTCTTTAAGAGTTGCGCCAAGACATTTGCTTAACTTGCAGGCATTCTGATAGGTGCGGTCTGTGGTTCCAAAGCAGGGCATGGTAATGCAGCGGATATTTTCAGAAGGAAGTCCCATCATGGAAAAAGTCCGGGCGATCACCAGAAGGGCCAGTGTGGAATCCAGTCCGCCGGAAAGGCCAACCATTGCCTTCTGGCAGTGAATATGGCTCATTCGCTTCTTCAGTCCCATTGCCTGAATGTTCAGGATTTCCTCGCAGCGCATATCCCTTTCTTCTTTTACAGAAGGTACAAATGGATATGGGGCAAAGTTTCGGGTCAGGGAAGTCTCTTCGATTTCCACATCAAAGGGTACAATCTGGCACTCTGAACTTTCAGCGGAAGGATAGGTGGAAATTCTTCTTCTCTCATCTGCCAGTCTCTGCACATCAATTTCCCCATAAATCACAGAATTCTGAAAGCGCTTTGCTTCTGCCAGAAGGACACCGTTCTCTGCGATCAGGTTCTGTCCTCCAAATACCAGATCCTGAGAAGACTCTCCCTCTCCTGCGGTAGCGTAAATATATCCGCAGATCAGGCGGGCAGACTGTCCTTTCACCAGGTCGCGGCGGTAGGTATCCTTGCCTACCATCTCATCACTGGCGGAAAGATTGACAATAATGTGGGCACCGCTCATTGCCAGCTTCACGCTTGGTGGAAGAGGAACCCACAGGTCTTCACAAATCTCAGCCCCAACAGTCAGCTCCGGAAGCTCTTCACAGGCAAAAATAAGGCCACTGCCAAATGGCACACTCTCTTCACCGATGGTAATATCATCCCATATATCTTCCCCCGAGGAAAAATATCTCTGTTCATAAAATTCATTATAATTAGGAATATGAGTCTTAGGCACAAATCCCAGGATGTTCCCATGATTCAGTGCAGCTGCCACATTATAGAGCTTGCCATTTTTCCTTACAGGCAGACCTACAAAAATCAGCGCATCTACATCCTGAGTTTCTTCTGCCAGATATAAAAGATTTTCCCACGCACTATCCAGAAGCCTTCTTTGTAAAAACAGATCCTGGCAGGTATAGCCTGTAATACAAAGCTCCGGGAATACCATAAGCCTGGCATGCTGTGCTTCCATTTCCCGAATCATTTCAAGAATAGCCTTTGTGTTCGCCTTGCAATCTGCAACTGTAACCATCGGCGTTCCTGCCGCAACTTTAATAAATCCCTGATTCATGCTCAAATCCTCTTTCTTTCTCATTCCGGTATATCTGCTAACTTCTCCGATCATGGAGAATTTTGTCCTGCAAGCAGGCAGTTATTTGCATTTTCTCAGAATTTCCTTCAGTTCTTCCACAGTGAATGTATAGTTTGTATTGCAGAAATGACAATTCATTTCAATAGGCTTTCCTTCCTGGATCATCTCGTTCAGTTCTTTTCTTCCGATGCTGATCAGTGCCTTTTCAACTCTCTCCTTAGTACAATTACAATGGAAGCGAGTATCTGTTTTTTCATTAATTTGCAGATCAAAGCCTTCCAGCACCTTTTCAAGAAGACTCTCCGGCGTATGTCCTTCTTCCAACAGGTTTGTAACAGAATTAATTTTCTGCACATTCTGCTCCAGTCTGGAGATCACCTCTTCCTCGGCAAAAGGCATCAGCTGTACAATAAAACCGCCAGCCTGACGTACAGTGTTGTTCTTATTCATCAAAACACCCAGTCCAACGGCAGATGGTACCTGCTCACTTGTTGCAAAATAATAGGTGAGATCCTCTGCAATTTCACAGGTCTGAAGCATAACCTGTCCGCTATAGGGCTCCTTTAATCCCATATCCTTAATCACATTCAGAAATCCAGGGCCAACAGCGCCGGCTACATCCAGCTTACCCTTAGAATTCGCCGGAATACAAACATCCGGATTTCCTACATATCCTTTTACATTTCCCTTGGAATCAGCGGTTACGGTAATTCCCTGAAGAGGTCCTCCGGCCTTAATCTGAAGAGTCAGTACATCCTTCTCTCCTTTCATCATGGCCCCCATCATGGCTCCTGCTGTAAGAAGCCTTCCAAGTGCTGCAGTTGCTACAGGACTTGTATTGTGATGCTCCCTTGCAGTCTCCACCATCTGGGTAGTAACTGCCGCAAATGCGCGAATCTGATCATTGGCAGCAGTTGCGCGAATAATATAATCGTTCATGTATTCTCTCCTCATATTCTTATTATAAATTTGCTTTTCCATGCTCTCTTACTACAAAGGTAAGTCTGCCGCTGTCTTCCCTGGGCGGTTCCATGGTATACGCATCGTAAACAGCAAGCAATTCCATGCCTGCATTCCTTATCAGTTCTTTTATTTTTTCGAGAGGATAGGCCCTTTGGTAATGAATCTCCTCCGTTTTCTCGTAGAGTCCGTCTTCTCTTGGAAGAAACAGAGCCAGCTCATAGGTATTGATTCCGGTTTCCTCATCATAGCTGTTCTCCCAGATAAAGCTTCCCTCATCCCGGTTCTCTGCGATGGTAGCATCACCGATCATAGTCTGATATTTATAAACCGTATTCATATCAAACAAGAAGATTCCCTCTGGGTCCAGATAATTGTTTACCAGGGAAAAAACATGCAAAAGCTCTTCTTCCTCTGTTATGTAGTTCAGACTGTCACACACGCTGACAACTGCCCTCACTGTTCCGTATAGTTCAAATTCCTGCATATCCTGCAGAAGATAGAGAATGTCATATCCGGATTCACCGCGCTTTTCCATAGCCTCTGCAAGCATTTCCTCGGAGTTGTCTACTCCGATCATATCATAACCGGCTTCTGCCAGAACCTCTGTCATAGTGCCTGTACCGCATCCAAGATCCAGTACCAGACCGTCTGAAATACCATATGCTTTCAGCTGCTGCTTCAGCCATTCTCCCCAGGCATCATAATCCACATTATCCTGAAACATATCATATACTCTGGCAAATTCACCGTAAGCCTGAAAATTGTCCATATTCCCTCCAACCATCACGGACACAGCTTCCCTAAAAGGATAGCTGTGTCCGCCTGATTCTACCTTGTGCTGTTTTTCCTCAAATTACTCCACAGGCATATAATATACGTCTGCACCTTCTCCATGCCAGTAATAATCAACATCATTCTGATCGTAAACATCCTCATCGTTTGCGAAGCGGTAGGTATTTCCATCAAAATCAACCCAGTTTCCATTTCCATCCGGTGTAATAACAATCGGATGTCCGTCTGAGTTACGGTAAATGGTTCTTGTCTGGTTAGTGTCAGTCAGCTGCTCCTGGGTAAATCCTGCAGAATTGCTGATCGTTCCGCTGCTGTCTCCTGTAGAGGTCGTACTGTCAGGCTGTGTAGTGCTATCAGTTCCCTGTGTGCTTTCTGCTGTATCAGCGGATGTATCACCAGCAGCAGGTGCAGCAGCCTTCAGGGAAGAGTCTCCTGTAATTGCAAAGGAATCAATAGATGCCAGGATTCCTGCAACTGAATTATCATTTACGGCGTAGCCGCAAATATTGTAATACTCATCTGCACTCTTATAAATCTTATGAAGTGTATACGCATAGCCGCCACTCTTGGACGGATCTGTATAGCGTACTGAATAGGTATAAACTCCCACTCCTTCTACATCATTCGCCGCATAATTCTCAACTGTAAAGTCTGTTCCCTGAACCAAATCTGACGCCTGCTCAAGAGCGTTTGCCAGGTCCTCGGTATCCGGAAGCATAGCAGAGGACATAGCTTCCTCTCCCTGTCCGTGAAGGATCAGGATCTTACCCTGCTCCGGTGACTCAAAGCTAAGCATATCTGCCTCATCAGCCTTATTCGCCCAGGTTGCATCCGGAAGCTTAATGGATACTGCTCCGGTGCTGGATGTATAGGTGCTGTCCTGAACATCCGGTGCAATCGTCGGCGCAGGAGTAGGGGTGGCAGTTGTCTCCGGTGTCGGAGTTTTGTTTACCACAACCTGCTCTTCCGGCTCAGCTCCGCCGAAATTACATCCTGCTGCAAACATGGAAACAGCTGCTGCTATAGTTAAGATTGCTAAAATCTTTTTATTCTTCATGGTATCCTCCTTATTCTCATCGGGTAAAAAAACGGATTGCTGCACTTTCATAAGCTTCACAATCCCCGCCTGCATAAAAAGGTCCTCTCTTTAGGCACTTTGTTCATACAGACTATCCTGTTCATTGTCTGTACAGAGCTTATTCGACAATAAACTCCTCGGGCTATATTTTACAATTTTATTACAGACCTGTCAATGGATTTCCAGAGTCCGATTCTTAAATTACTGTGAAAATATTATAAACTTTAACAGGTTTTTTTATACATTTATTACTAGATAAAACATTATCTTTTTCTATTTTAACCCTTGTCTGTCATATTTTTGTAGAATTTATTTTCCATACTCATACATATGCAGCTTGTGAAGTGCGCGGGTGGCAGCAATGTATCTGCCTTGTCTGGAAAGAGCACTTCTGTCTGCCTTGGGAAAAAGAGAAAATACCTGATCAAATTCCAGTCCCTTCGCAAGATAAAATGTAGTGACCGTAAGTCCCTTGCAAAAGCTTGCGCTGTCTCTGTGCAGATAAGAAAAACGATTCTCTGTGTCAAAGCCTGCTGCCTGCAGCTTTTCCTTCAGAATATGAGCTGCCTTTTTTGCCTCATTTTCTGTACGAAGAACTACCGCAGCTGTCTCAAACTGCTCATCTCCAAGCTCGAGCTTCTTTACAATCTCATCCAGTGCCTGTTCCATAGAGCATGCATCCTCTCCGGAAAAGTATTTCTCTTCCACAGGTGCTCCGTGACGTTCAAACAGCTCCATATCTGTAATACCTGCCAAAGCATTGGCATAGGTTGCAATTTCCACTGTATTTCGGTAGCTTTTATTCATTACGATTCTGCGAATATCCTTGCCGAAAATCTTTGGAAGAAATCCGGTTACATCCTGGTTCTCATCCTCCATAGTCTGTGCCTTGTCACCAAGAATGGTCATGCGGCAAGGAAACATCATCTTAATGATCAGATACTGCAGTCTGGAGTAATCCTGCATTTCATCCACAACCAGATGCTTGATTTCATTGCGGCTGCTGTTCTGGCCAAGCAAGCGATATTTCATGTAAAGCACCGGATACACATCCTCATAAGAGAGCCTTCGTTCTGCCAGCTGTACATGTGAAAGCTCCGGATATCCGCAGGCTTCAAGGAAACGGCTGTAGATCACATAAATATCTCTGGTTTCATACATTTTCATGAATTTTTCCATTACAAAAGCGCGTTCTTCCTCATCCATATCGCTATCCCGAAGTGTCTCCACTTCATCAATAAAATGCTCTGCCACAGCTGCCATACGGGAGAGCAACGGAATATCCTGGAATTTAAAATAAAACAGTTCTATAATTTCCTCTTCTTTTCTTGTGAAATGCTTGTATTCCACATCATGAAAATTCATCAGCTCATCTTCCAGCGTGGTAAGATAGCCTTCCATTTTATTCAGGAATTCCTGCGACTGTTTCTCCCGGTAAAGAGAAGTCTCCAAGGGAAACGTAAGGCTTCTTTCAATCTGATCATAACGATCCTCACAATCAGACACTATATCCTTCAATTCCTTATAAGCAAACAGGTCGAAGCTCATTTCCTGAATGTTTTCTTCTCCAAGCTCCGGAAGAATATGAGAAATATAGTCTGAGAAAATGCTGTTTGGCGACAGAATTAGAATATTGGAGGATTTCAAATTCTTCCTGTCATGATAGAGAAGATACGCAATTCTATGCAAAGCGATAGATGTCTTGCCGCTTCCTGCTGCTCCCTGGATCACCATAATCTTATCTCTGGTATTTCGGATGATGGCATTCTGCTCCTTCTGAATAGTGCGGACAATGTTCTTAAGTGCCACACTTCCGCCGCTGCCAAGCTCAGCCATAAGAATCTCATCATCAATCTTCACATCGCTTTCAAACTGGTAGATCATCCGTCCGCCACGAATCTTGTACTGCCATTTAGACGTAACTTCTCCGTTTATGGTGCCAAGAGGTGCTTCATAGAAGGCCGGTCCTTTATCAAAATCATAGAAAAGACCGCTCACAGGAGCGCGCCAATCATAAATAAGCGGTGTATGTCCCGCTTCCTCTGCGAAATTCCCAATACCGATATAGAAAAGCTCCGGTTCCTCATCTCCCTCAAATAAGAAATCTACTCTTCCGAAAAAAGGAGAGTCCTGCATTTTACGGAATCTCTTGCGTAAATGAAGCTGCTGCTCATTGGCATTGATCTGATGAAGCAAGGCCTGCTGATTATCAAAATTTTCATAACCATACTGGTCCATCTCTGTGTAGTTTTCCCAGTAATATTCATGCATTCCTTCAATGTCCTTCTGACCTTCCAAAATAGACTCACTGATGTGCATGATCCGTGTTTTCAGCTTCTCTGTCACAAGCTCAAGAAATGCTTCTCCGTCTCTATAATCAACCGTCATATTTACTCCTTCATTTATCTGTTTTCGCACGCAGCTGCTTAATCTGCAGTGTTTGGCACTTATCATTTTGGCAGAAACTTTGCTCCATTATACATTATCTTCCTTCAAAAGTATAGATAGAAAAACAGCAGTTTTTCATAGAAAGCTTTGAAAAACTGCTGTTTCTATTTACGCACTCTGCGTCTTGTCAAACTGACTGTTATAAAGCTCTGCGTAGAAGCCTTTTCTTGCCAGCAGCTCTTCGTGGCTGCCCTGTTCGATAATATCTCCGTCCTTCATAACCAGAATCAGATCTGCATCTTTAATAGTAGAAAGTCTGTGGGCAATGACAAAGCTGGTTCGGCCTTTCATCAGATTATCCATGGCTTTCTGAATCTGTACCTCCGTTCTGGTATCAACGGATGAGGTTGCTTCATCAAGAATCAGAATTTTATTGTCCGCCAGAATTGCCCTTGCTATAGTAAGGAGCTGCTTCTGTCCCTGGGAAATGTTGCTGGTTTCCTCATCCAGAATCATCTGATAACCGCCTGGCTGCTGCATAATGAAGCTATGGATATGTGCGGCCTTAGCTGCTTTGATCACCTCTTCATCTGTAGCATCCAGTCTTCCGTAACGGATATTTTCCATAATGGTTCCTGAAAACAGCCATGTATCCTGAAGAACCATTCCGAACATTTCATGAAGCTCGCTTCTGTTAAAGTCCTTTACATCATGTCCATCCACACAGATAGAGCCCTTGTTTACATCATAGAAGCGCATCAGAAGCTTAACCATCGTGGTCTTTCCTGCGCCTGTAGGTCCTACAATGGCAATTTTCTGTCCGTCCTTTACCTTTGCGGAAAAATCATGGATAATAATCTTATCCGGATTATATCCGAAGCTTACATGATTAAATTCCACATTTCCATTAAGACCTTTTATCGATACTGCGTTTTCTTTTATGGTTTCTTCCTCTTCCTCATCCAGGAACTCAAACACACGCTCGGAGGCTGCTGCTGAGGATTGCAGAAGGTTCGTTACCTGGGCAATCTGCTGAATTGGCTGCGTAAAGTTTCTGATATACTGGAAGAAGGACTGGATATCACCAACTTCAATTGCTCCCTTGATGGTAAACCAGCCTCCTAAAAGAGCAACCATAACATATCCAATATTTCCTACAAACTGCATGACAGGCATCATCATTCCGGAGAAAAACTGGGATTTCCATGCAGATTCATAAAGCTTCTGGTTATCCTTTTCAAATTCTGCAACTACATCCTCTTCTTTGTTAAATACCTTAACAACATTGTGTCCGCCGTAGTTTTCCTCAATCTGGCCATTTACCTCTCCAAGATATTTCTGCTGTGCCTGGAAATATTTCTGGGAATGCTTCATAACAAAATTGATAATGGTCATAGACAGAGGCAGTATCAAAAGTGCAGCCAGTGTCATCCACACATTAATGGAAAGCATCATTACGAATACACCGATCAGGGTTGTGACAGATGTGATCAGCTGGGTAATGCTCTGGTTCAGGCTCATCTGAAGGGTATCCACGTCATTAGTCACACGGGAAAGAATCTCACCATTTGTCCGGCTCTCATAATAGTTCATGGGAAGGCGGCTGAATTTTTTGGAAATATCTTTTCTTAAATTATAAGTAACGTCATTGGAAATTCCGGTCATCACATATCCCTGAATAAAGGAAAAGCAGGCGCTTGTCACATAAAGTCCAAGAGTCCACAAAAGGATATATCCGATTTTTCCAAAATCAATGCTTCCCGTACCGTTTACCTTGGCAACCAGACCGCTAAAAAGCTCTGTGGTTGCTTTTCCAAGGATTTTTGGTCCTACAATATTAAAAACAGTTCCTGCAATTGCAAAAATAAACATCAGCACGAAACGGAATTTGTAGCGTTCCATATACTGAAACAGCCTCTTCATCGCGCCTTTGAAATCTTTGGCTTTTTCCCCAGGCTGCATTCCACGTCCCCGGTGACCGCCCATCACAGGGCCTCTGGCTTTGTTTTCACTCATGCTAATTCCTCCTCTGAAAGCTGGGACATGGCAATCTGCCTGTAAACCTCGCAGTTCTTCATCAGTTCCCTGTGGGTACCTATGCCTGCCATATTTCCCTCATCCAGAACAATGATCTGATCTGCATTCAGGATGGTGCTGATTCTCTGTGCCACAATAATAGTTGTAGTATCTTCTGTTTTTTCCTTTAATGCCTTGCGTAGCCTGCTGTCAGTTTTAAAATCAAGAGCAGAAAAGCTGTCATCAAAGATCAGGATCTCCGGTTTTTTCGCAATGGCTCTTGCAATAGACAAACGCTGTTTCTGACCACCTGATACGTTAGTTCCGCCCTGAGAAATCGGTGCATCATAGCCTTCCTTTTTCGCCTGGATGAAATCATCAGACTGGGAGATTTCTGCCGCCAGTTTTACATCCTCACGGGACATATCCGGCTTACCGTATCGAATATTGGAATCAATAGTACCGGAGAACAGCACTCCCTTCTGTGGAACATAGCCAATGCGCTCACGAAGATCGTGCTGCGTCATATCTCGAACATCCACACCATCTACCTTTACGCTGCCCTTTGTTACATCATAGAATCTTGGAATCAGATTAATAAGAGTACTCTTTCCACTTCCTGTACTTCCAATAATAGCAACGGTCTCTCCTTTTTCTGCCTTAAAAGTAATATCATTGATTACATTTTCTCCGGCATCCGGATAGGCAAAGCTTACATGGTCAAACTCTACCGTTCCTTTCTTCTGATTCTCCATAAGAACCGGATCTTCCGGATCATTTACTGAAGGCTCCATTTCCAGGACCTCACAGATACGTCCTGCTGCAACATTGGCTCTTGGAAGCATAATGGAAATAGCTGTAATCATCAGGAAGGACATAATAATCTGCATAGCATACTGAATAAATGCCATCATATTTCCTACCTGCATATTTCCGCTGTCAACCCCATGTGCACCAAAATAAATGATTGCTACAGATACACCATTCATGATCAGCATCATAATCGGCATCATAAAGGTCATACAACGGTTTACAAACAAATTGGTCCTGGTAAGATCACTGTTTGCTTTCTCGAAACGTTCTTCCTCATGCTCTTCACGGCTGAATGCACGAATAACCGGGATTCCGGTAAGAATCTCACGGGTTACCAGATTTAATCGGTCAATGAGAGTCTGAAGTATGGTAAATTTCGGCATTGCGATCTGGAATAACACAAAGATTACAATAAGGATCAGCGCTACTGCCACTGCAAGGATCCAGGTCATAGAGGAATCAGTCTGCAAAACCTTGATCACGCCTCCGATACCAAGAATCGGTGCATAAAGCACAATTCGAAACATCATAGTCATAACCTGCTGTACCTGCTGTACGTCATTTGTGCTTCGGGTAATCAAGGATGCAGTGGAAAACCTGTGATACTCATTGCTGGAAAAGTGGATAACCTTGCGATATATATTATCTCTTAAATCATGTCCAAGGGCTGCTGCCACCCTCGCAGACAAAAAGACCACACATACGGCTGCCAGCATAATAAGCAGTGCCATCAGCACCATCCGTATTCCCGAACTCTTAATATACCTCATCTGAATAGCATCCAGATTTTCACCCATGGCCTGATATTCTGCTTTTACGCCACTTACTGAAGCCTGAGTAAGAATGGATTCCGGCATATCGGAAAGCTTCTCATCTACTGTCTCCAGCATCTGCTTCCTTGCTTCCTCCGGCATATTGCCAAGAGCCTGCATAGGATCTGTTCCCTCAGGCATCTGCATTTTGGAAAGCATCATCTGGCTTTCTTCGCTTCCGGAAGTAAAAGAAGTATACATCATCAAGGGTTTGCACAAAAGATCGTTTAATTCCTCCCTCTTATCCCCTGTAATAGTATTCTTCAGTTCATAAACATCACCATCCAGTACATAGGCATTTAAAACCTCCTTCCGGGTGTCTTCATCCATAAATATCTGCAGATCCTCCATGGTACTCTTGCGCATTTTTTCCGGAACACCATCCGGGATACCGCCTTGCTGGATACCTACGTTAATAATCTTAGAGGTATAATCCGGCAAAGACAGATCACAGTAAGCCTGCAAAAACAGCAATCCAATGATCAGAACAATATAGCCTGCTGATTTTTTCAGATACTTCATTAATTTAATCATGCTTTGTTTTCCTTTCGTTGTTATTCTGTTGCATTTCATCAAAAGACAGCTCCGGTCCCGGCATTGCCGCAATATTTTCCTTAATCTGCTGACAAAATCTTCGCATCAGACAAAGCTCGCTTTCTGAGAAGCCACTCAGTATCTGCTTTTCGCCTTCTCTGGCCATCTGCATTCCTTCTTTAATAATGGCATTGCCTGCATCGGAAAGATAGATTCTGCTCACTCTCTGATCCTTCTCATCCTGTCTGCGGATAAGGAGACCGTTTTTCTCCAGGCGTTGAATACTGACTGTAACCGTAGGGGGTTTCACACCTAACTCCTGCGCAAGCTCTTTTTGGCTGCAGCCATCCCGCCTGTAAAGAACTGCCAGAATGGGAATCTGCCTTGGATGAATGCCAACCTTTTTTAATTTCACAAAGCATTTCTCCATATACATACGACTGATTTCCATTATCAGGCTTTGAATACTTTTCTCATTATCCTGTTCCACATTCTCACCTCGATTTCATATATTTCGCATTTAGTTAGACGACTAATTTTATAGTCTATACTTTTTCATAAAAAATGCAAGTGCTTTTTGTGCAGTTTATATTTTTTTTAGAATTTAGAATCTGATATTATGTTATTTGCAGATGTGTTTATTTCGTCAGGCTAAGCTTTTATATTTTTCATCTGCCTTGAAAACTGGACAGAAATTGCAAGGAAGCAAAAAACCGCCTGCAAATTCAGCTGAAAACTGAGTTGCAGGCGGTTTTTACTTCTTATTTAAATAAACTGATTGGTTTGTTCATCATAATGATAATCGATGGAATCCATCTTCTCCAGCAGTTCTTTTTTGCGAAGCCCGCGGCAGGTACACAGTGCCTCCAGGGAATCGTAATAATCCCGAAGCTGGGTGTTCACATAGCTCAGTAAGATCATTGGGTCCTTTGGTATCATAAGAATCTCCTTTGCAGGTTTATTGCTGCTGATCTTATTTTACCTTCACCACATACTCTCCATTCTCTACATCCAGCACCAGTGTATCTCCTGTGTGGACTTCACCGGAAAGAATCTTACGGGCAGTCAAAGTCTCCACATATTTCTGCAGATAACGCTTCAGTGGTCTTGCACCGTAAACCGGATCATAACCATTGTCGATTACATCTTTCTTGGCTGCATCTGTAAGCTCCAGGGAAAGTTCCTGATCAGCAAGACGGTCATTGAGTTCCTTCACCATCAGGTCAACGATACTACCGATGTTATCTTTTGTCAATGGCTTAAACATAATGATCTCATCCAGACGGTTGAGGAATTCCGGACGGAAATGTCCGCGCAAATCATCCATAACCTCTTTCTGGGCTTCTTCTTTAATTTCGCCATTCTCATCAATACCATCCAGAAGATACGGCGATCCGATATTGGAGGTCATGATCAGAATCGTATTTTTGAAATCTACGGTACGACCCTGGGAATCTGTGATACGTCCGTCATCCAAAACCTGAAGAAGTACATTAAATACATCCGGATGTGCCTTCTCGATTTCATCAAAAAGAACTACACTGTATGGTTTACGACGAACGGCTTCTGTCAGCTGTCCGCCTTCCTCATATCCAACATATCCCGGAGGCGCTCCGATCAGTCTGGATACAGAATATTTCTCCATGTACTCACTCATATCAATACGAACCATATTCTGCTCATCATCAAACAGGGTCTGTGCCAGGGTCTTGGCAAGCTCTGTTTTACCAACACCGGTTGGTCCAAGGAACAGGAAGGAACCGATTGGCTTCGTCGGGTCTTTGATTCCGGCTTTGGAACGAAGAATGGCATCTGTAACACGGCGGACACCTTCATCCTGTCCGATCACACGTTTGTGAAGCTCATCCTCCAGGTGAAGAAGCTTTGTACGCTCTCCCTCTGTCAGTCTTGCAACCGGAATTCCGGTCCAACGGGAAATAATACGGGCTATCTCATCATCTGTAACTACCTCGTGGACAAGGCTTCTGTCACTTTCCTTGGTGTTCCGCTCTTCGATTTCCAGCTGCTGCTGTAATTTCGGCAGCTCGCCGTACTGCAGCTCTGAGGCTTTCTCCAGATCGTAGTTCTGTCTTGCAATCTGGATCTGCTTGTTCATATCTTCAATCTGTTCACGAAGCTTCTGCAGCTTCTCTACAGAATGTTTCTCATTCTCCCACTGTGCCTTCTGGGTGTTGAAGGAATCCTGCATTTCTGCAAGCTCCTTCTGAAGCTCCTCCAGACGTTCTTTGCTTAAGTTATCCGTTTCTTTTTTCAGGGAAAGCTCTTCCATTTTCATCTGATCGATCTTACGACGCTGCTCATCCAGCTCGGTGGGCATAGAATCCAGTTCTGTTTTAATGAGCGCACAGGCTTCATCTACCAGATCGATGGCCTTATCCGGAAGGAAACGGTCTGTAATGTAACGGTGTGAAAGAGTTGCTGCTGCCACAAGGGCACTGTCTGTAATCTTAACACCATGGAATACTTCATAGCGTTCTCTCAGTCCTCGAAGAATAGAAATAGTATCTTCTACAGAGGGCTCATCTACCATAACCGGCTGGAAACGACGTTCCAGGGCTGCATCCTTTTCAATATACTGACGATACTCATCCAGAGTAGTTGCACCGATACAATGAAGCTCACCACGTGCAAGCATTGGCTTAAGCATGTTGCTGGCATCCATGGCACCATCTGTTTTACCTGCTCCCACAATAAGATGAAGCTCATCAATAAACAGGATAATCTGACCTTCGCTTTTCTTAACTTCTTCCAGCACAGCCTTCAGACGTTCCTCAAATTCGCCTCGATATTTAGCTCCAGCTACCAGGGCGCCCATATCCAGGGCAAAAATCTTCTTGTCCTTCAGTGCTTCCGGCACATCTCCGGCTACGATTCGCTGGGCAAGACCTTCTACTGCTGCGGTTTTACCAACACCAGGCTCACCGATGAGAACCGGGTTGTTCTTGGTCTTACGGGAAAGGATTCGGATCACGTTGCGGATCTCGCTGTCTCTTCCGATTACCGGGTCAAGCTTCTGGCTTCTGGCTTTCTCTACCAGATCTTCACCATATTTATTCAGAGTATCATAGGTTGCCTCCGGATTGTCGCTTACCACACGCTGATTTCCACGGACTGTGGAAAGTGCCTGTAAGAAGCGCTCCTTGGTGATGCCGAATTCGCTCCAGATTTTCTTCATGCTGGGGCTTGGATATTTCAAGAGGGCAAGGAACAGATGCTCTACAGATACGTATTCATCTCCCATTGCCTTGGCTTCGTCTTCTGCATTTACAAGTGCTTTATTCAAATACTGTCCGAACCGGAGCTCGCCGCCGGATACCTTGACTTTGGCGTCCAGAGCGTTCTTTACTGTGTTCAGGAAATATTCCTTATTTATTTCCATTTTCTCAATTAATTTGAGAATCAGGCTGTCTTCCTGGGTCAGGAGGGTGTATAACAGATGTTCCTGTTCAATCTCCTGGTTGCCGTATTCGTAAGCAACCTTCTCCAGATCCTGAACGGCCTGCACAGATTTCTGCGTAAATTTGCTGATGTTCATAGGCTCTCCTCCTTCAGCTTTCTATATGGGAATGTCACCAATAGCAGCATTCCTGAAATACAACTGCGCAGCCTACGCGGCTCTTTAAAAAAGTAACTCGCGGTGGGCTGCGCTTGTAAGGGTTTCCTTATTACGGTTATTAATATAGCACTTGTTGTTAGCACTGTCAATAGGTGAGTGCTAATTTTCTTTAATTTTTTCAATTCTATATATAATTTTCACAAAAAACGCAAGCCACATTTCTATGATGACTTGCGCCTTTCTCTGCA
>CAKRKL010000034.1 GCA_934358405.1 uncultured Blautia sp. | reverse complement strand
AATATGGCACACAAAACCGGTCTGGAAGAGTATTACGTGATCCGCGGACAGAAGAAAATGCGCTTTGGCTATACTACAGGCTCCTGTGCGGCGGCAGCCTGCAAGGGCGCAGCACTTATGCTCCTTGGGAGAAAGAAGCTGGACAGTGTTCCCCTTATGACGCCCAAAGGAATCCTTCTGGACCTGGAACTCCATGACGTTCAAATTGAAGAAAATCAGGTCACCTGCGCCGTGAAAAAGGATGCAGGCGATGATCCGGATACCACCAACGGAATTCTGGTATACGCCACCGTATCAAAGACAAAGGAGCCGGGAATCCAAATAGACGGCGGAATCGGTGTTGGCCGGGTGACAAAACCGGGACTTTCCCAGCAGGTAGGAGAGGCAGCAATCAATCCGGTTCCCCGTGCCATGATCCTTCGCGAGGCAGAGGAAGCCTCAGTGGCTTATGACTACGAGGGTGGTCTGAAGGTGGTGATTTTTGTGCCGGAGGGTGTGGAAATCGGCAGGAAAACCTTCAACCCAAGGCTTGGAATCACAGGCGGAATCTCTATTTTGGGAACCTCGGGAATCGTGGAACCCATGAGTGAGAAAGCACTGGTGGAGAGCATTCATGTGGAAATGAAGCAGCATTTCACCCAGGGGGAGCAGTACATTCTGGCTACACCTGGAAACTATGGTGCAGATTATTTAAGGGAGCATATGACACTGCCCTTTGAGCGAAATATCAAATGCAGCAATTATGTAGGTGAGACCATTGACATGGCAGTAGATATGGGCGTGAAAGGCATTCTTTTTGTAGCTCATATCGGCAAGTTCGTGAAAGTGGCAGCCGGGATCATGAATACCCATTCCCACAGCGCAGACGCCCGAATGGAGGTGCTAGCTTCCAATGCACTTCGGGCAGGGGCTGACGGGGATACCGCCCGGGCAATCCTGAACTGCAACACAACAGATGAAGCCCTTAATATTCTACATGATACGGGATTTTTGCAGCCTGCAATGGGAGAAATCATGAAGCGGATCCAGTTTTATCTGAATCATCGTTCCTATGAACAGATCCGGCTTGGAGCAGTGGTGTTTTCCAATGTATATGGGTATCTTGGACAGACAGAGGATGCACAAGGGCTGATAGAAGAAATAAAGAAGCAGGACACAGAACTGCAAAAAGGAAATAAAAATTAAAAGAAAAGCAGCAGACAGGCTATTTGACAGCTTTGAAAAAGCAGCAGAAAGAGAAGAAAATGACAGGAAAATTATATGGTGTGGGAGTAGGACCGGGAGATCCGGAGCTGATTACCCTGAAAGCATTAAGACTTACAAAGGAGGCAGACATACTGGCATTTCCAGGAGTAAATCCCAGGGAATCCGTAGCCTATAAGATTATGAAAGGGGTATACCCCAAAATCGATACCAGGCAGCTAATGTCCCTTCCCATGCCCATGACCAAGGACAAGGACCAGCTGAAGCAGGTTCACGATGAAGGCGCCAGAATCATTGCAGATCAGCTGGAGCAGGGTAAAAATGTGGTGTTTTTGACCCTTGGAGATCCAACCGTCTATTCCACCTACCTTTATGTACATAGGCGTGTGGCACAGATGGGATATGACACAGAAATCGTAAGCGGCATCACCTCATTTTGTGCGGCAAGTGCCAGACTTAACCAAGGGCTTGTAGAAAAAGCCCAGCAGCTTCACGTAATTCCGGCTTCTTACCAGATTGAGGAAGCATTGAAGCTTCCCGGCACAAAGGTACTGATGAAAACAGGGAAACAGATGAAGGCAGTAAAGGAGCAGATTAAGGCAGCAGGCAGTGATGCAGTAATGGTTCAGAACTGTGGAATGCCGGACGAGAAAATATACAGAACCGTAGACGAAATACCTGAAGACGCAGGTTATTATTCATTGATTATTGTAAAGGAGGAGAAAAAGCCATGATCCATTTCGTAGGAGCAGGCTCCGGTGCCCCGGACCTGATCACAGTCAGAGGAAAAAAATATTTAGAGGAAGCAGATGTGGTAATCTATGCCGGATCTTTGGTAAATCCTAAGCTTCTTGAGTACACCAAGGATATCTGTACAATCTACAACAGTGCCAAGATGACTCTGGAAGAGGTTCTTTCCGTTATGGAAAAAGCAGAGGCAGCAGGCAAAACAACGGTAAGACTTCACACAGGAGATCCCTGTATTTACGGTGCAATCCGTGAGCAGATGGATGTTTTGGATGAAAAAGGAATTTCTTATGATTATTGTCCGGGCGTCAGTGCGTTCTGTGGTGCAGCAAGTGCCCTGAATCTGGAATATACCCTGCCGGATATTTCCCAGAGTGTGATCATTACCCGTATGGAGGGCAGAACCCCGGTTCCGCCAAAGGAGAGTATCCAGTCCTTTGCAGCTCACCAGGCAACTATGGTTGTTTTTCTCAGCACAGGAATGCTGGAGGAGCTTAGCAGAAGACTGATCGAAGGCGGTTACACAGCCGATACACCGGCTGCCATTGTTTATAAGGCCACCTGGGAGGATGAGAAGAAATTTGTATGCACAGTAGGCACTCTGGCACAGACTGCCAAAGAAAATAATATTACCAAAACAGCTCTTATGATCATCGGTGACTGCGTAAATGCAGCACATTATGACCGCTCCAAGCTTTATGACCCAGGCTTTACAACAGAGTTCCGCGAGGCTACCGAATAAGCAGATGAAAATTTCCATGATATGCTTTACCCTGACAGGGCAGCAAACCGGAGAAAAACTAAAAAAAGCATTGGAAGGACAGGGGCATACGGTTTCCCTGTGTGCGAAGAGCAGGTACCTTCCGGAATCTATAAAAGAAAGTACAAAGGAGTGGGCAGGAGAAGCCTTTGAAAGGGCAGATGGAATTGTATTTATCGGAGCAGCAGGGATTGCAGTGCGCAGCATTGCTCCCTATGTAGCCGGCAAAAAGACAGATCCGGCTGTTCTTGTAACAGATGAATGCGGAAGGTTTGTGATTTCCCTTCTGTCAGGGCATCTTGGCGGCGCTAATGACTTCGCCCTGAATGCGGCAGAGGCTTTGCAGGCAGTTCCTGTAATAACAACAGCTACAGATATAGAAGGAAAGTTTGCAGTAGATGTTTTTGCGAAAAAAAACAACTGTCAGATTTTTCAGATGACAGAAGCCAAAGAGGTATCAGCAGCACTGCTTGCAGGAGAAAAGGTAGGATTTTACAGCGAATTTCCCTGGGAAGGAAGACTCCCGGAGGGACTGATAAATTGCAGCGGCTCAGCCTTAGATGCAGTTCCCAAGGTGGGTGTTGCCGTTACCATACATAAGGATTGTAAGCCCTTTTTGCGGACTGCTCATGTGGTTCCGCCTGCTGTGATCCTCGGGATGGGCTGCCGCAAAAATAAAGAAGCCAGGGCTGTAGAAAAAGCAGCTTTCGACCTTCTTCAAAAAAAGCAGATCTACCCACAGGCAGTAGCCTGCCTTGCAAGCATTGATATCAAAAAGGAAGAACCGGGGCTTCTGGCACTGGCAAAAAAAATGGGAATTCCATTTGAAACCTTTTCCAGTGAGGAGCTTCTTATGGTGGAGGGGGAATTTACAGCCTCTTCCTTTGTGAGTAAAACAGTAGGTGTTGATAATGTCTGCGAGCGAAGTGCATTAAGAGCGGCACAGGAAAGAAGCACCCGAAATCATGTAGAACCAGATAACGGACAAGGCAGAGAAAAAAGTCATCTGATCCAGAAAAAGCAGGCGGCAGATGGCGTGACAGCTGCACTTGCCCTTGAAGAGTGGAGGATACGTTTTGAATAATAAAGAGAAAAAAATTTACGTAGTGGGTATTGGCCCAGGTTCCTATGAGGGAATGACAGGAGCTGCAGTAGCTGCTCTTGAAAAAAGTGATGTGATCGTTGGCTATACCGTATATATTGACTTGGTAAAGGATCATTTTGAAGGAAAATCCTTTCTGACCACTCCTATGAGAAAAGAAGTAGACCGCTGTGTCATGGCCTTTGACGAGGCAATGAAGGGGCAGGTTGTTTCCATGATCTGCAGCGGAGATGCAGGCGTATATGGAATGGCCGGACTGATGTACGAGGTTGGCGTAAACTATCCGGAGGTTGATATTGAAGTAGTGCCTGGGGTTACCGCAGCAACAGGCGGAGCTGCTGTTCTTGGCGCACCTCTGATCCACGATTTCTGCCTGATCAGCTTAAGCGACCTTCTCACTCCCTGGGAAAAAATCGAGAAACGTCTTCTTCTGGCATCTGAAGCGGACTTTGTAATCTGTCTTTACAATCCGTCCAGCCATAAGAGACATGATTATCTGAAAAAAGCCTGCGAGCTGATGCTGCAGCACAAATCTCCTGATACAGTATGCGGCACTGTAAAAAATATCGGAAGAGAAGGGGAGACTTCCCAAATCATGACCTTGGACGAACTGAAGGATACACAGGTAGATATGTTTACCACTGTATTCATCGGCAATTCCCAGACTCGAAATATCAAAGGCAAAATGGTTACTCCAAGAGGATACAGGGATGTCTGAAATTATTGTATTTGCAGGCACAACGGAGGGCTGCGATGTGAGCTGTTTTCTGGCAAAGCATCAGATTCATGTGCTTGCATGTGTGGCTACTGATTACGGCAGCAAATCATTGAAGGAAAATGAATATCTGAAAATCCACGCGGGACGCCTGACAGAGCCGGAAATGGAAGAGCTTTTTAGGGAAAAGCAGCCGGAAATGGTACTGGACGCCACCCATCCTTACGCTGCTGAGGTGACGGAAAATATCCGCACAGCCTGCGAAAATACCGGGTTTGCCTATAAGCGGGTGCTTCGGGAGAGCGGTTCGCATCAGGATCAGGCTGTTTACGTGCCGGATACGCAGGCAGCGATTGAATTTCTGGAAGGAACAAAGGGAAATATTCTTCTCACAACCGGAAGCAAGGAGCTGGGAAAATATACTGCACTTTCTGGTGCCAGGGAGCGCATTTATGCCCGTGTCCTTTCCCTGCCATCTGTAATGGAAACCTGCAAGAGCTATGGCTTTGAGGGCAAGCACCTTATAGGCATGCAGGGTCCCTTTTCCATGGAATTAAATGCTGCTATGCTGCGTCAGTTTGACTGTAAATATCTGGTCACAAAAGACACCGGAAGGGCAGGCGGCTTTCAGGAAAAAATAGATGCTGCCCTTTCCTGCGGTGCGATTCCTGTTATTATCGGACGGCCGCTTAAGGAAGAGGGACTTTCTGTGGCAGAGTGCAGACATATGCTTGCAGAGCATTTTGGTTTTGAGGTAAAGCCTCATATCACCCTTCTTGGAATTGGAATGGGAAGCGAGGAAACCCTTACGATTCAGGGCAAAAAAGCAGCACAGGCGGCAGACCTGGTCATTGGCGCAAAAAGAATGGCAGATGCCATCCGAGAGCCTGGACAGGCAGTGGTATATGAATATCGCAGCGATGCGATCGCAGAATATATAAGAAACCATCCGGAATATGAAAACATTGTGATTGCTCTTTCCGGGGATGTAGGCTTTTACAGCGGAGCCAGAAAGCTTCTGACTGCGCTTTCTACATCAAAATGGAGCACAGAAATCCAGATTCCGGACAATGTGGAAGTGATCTGTGGAATTTCCTCTGTAGTATATTTTATGTCAAAAATCGGTCTTTCCTGGGATGATGCGAGGATTACCAGTGCTCACGGCAAAAACTGCAATCTGATTTCCATGATCAGTCATAATCAGAAGGTGTTTTCCATTCTTGGAACAGGCACTGCAGTGGCAGAGCTGGCCAGAAAGCTTGTGAAATATCATATGGGAGAAGTCCTTCTTTATGTAGGTGAGAATCTTTCCTATCCCGATGAAAGGATTTTTGTAAAAAAAGCAGAAGAGCTGACAGACTATGAGGGGCAGCCCCTTAGCGTTGTCTGCGCTTTTCATGAGAATGGGGCAGCAGCTTTTTCTACTCACGGCATCCCGGACGAGGAATTCATCCGCGGAAAAGCCCCTATGACAAAGGAAGAGGTTCGATGCGTTTCCCTTTCCAAGCTTCGTCTTACTGAGAAATCCATCTGCTATGATGTGGGAGCCGGAACCGGTTCTGTATCTGTAGAAATGGCACTTCGTGCAGACCAGGGGCAGGTATTTGCCATTGAGAAAAAAGAAGAGGCTGCCCTTCTTCTGGAAGAGAACAAGCAGAAATTTGCAGCTGATAATCTGGAAATCATAAAAGGGGAGGCTCCGGAAGCACTTAAAGACCTGCCGGCTCCGACCCATGCATTTATCGGTGGTTCCTCAGGCAACCTAAAGGAAATCGTGGCACTGCTTCTTGAAAAAAATTCCGGCGTGCGTATGGTGATCAACTGCATCACCCTGGAAACCATCAGTGAGGCACTGGAGGTGCTTAAGACATATGATTTTCAGGAGCGAGAGGTGGTTCAGCTGGCAGCCGCAAGATCAAAAGAAATCGGACGGTATCATTTGATGATGGGAGAAAATCCTATCTACATTATTACCTGTCAGAATCCAAAAAAGCGGTAGGAGGGAGTAAGGTGGAAAAAAGAATACCAAGGCTTTTGCTTGCAGCAGGAGCCAGCGGAAGCGGGAAAACCCTTCTGACCTGCGGACTTTTGCAGGTGCTTGTAAACAGGAAAATCAAAACAGTTTCCTTTAAATGCGGACCGGATTATATTGACCCTATGTTCCACACGCAGGTCATAGGAACAAAGTCCCGGAATCTGGATACCTTTTTTACAGGAGAAGAGGTTACCAGATACCTTCTTGCCAAAAACAGTGCAGATTGTGAGATCGCTGTGATGGAAGGGGTTATGGGATTTTATGATGGGGTTGCAGGAATCACCACACAGGCAAGTGCCTATGATCTGGCAAGGGTTACGGATACCCCGGTGATCCTGATCGTGAACAGTAAGGGAATGAGCGTTTCCCTTGTGGCATATATAAAAGGCTTTTTGGAGTACAAACAGGACAGCCATATAAAAGGTGTGATTTTTAATCAGATGTCTCCCATGCTTTACCCCAGAATGAAAAAGCTGGTGGAAGAGGAGTTTGGCATCAAGGCTCTTGGCTATGTGCCAAAGGTGGAGGACTGTGTGATTGAGAGCCGCCATCTGGGACTGGTGCTGCCGGAAGAAATTCCAGAGCTGCAGCAGCGGCTTTTGAAGCTGGCAAAGGTACTGGAGAACAGTCTGGATATAGAAGGAATCATAAAGCTGGCAGAAGAAGCACCAAAGCTTTTCTATGAGCCGCTAAAGGAAGATTGGGTAAGGACATCCTTTTCTCTGTCAGGGCCGGAAAAAAGCCCCCAAAAGCTTCGTATTGGTCTTGCCAGGGATGAAGCCTTCTGCTTTTTCTACGAGGACAATTTAGACCTGCTTCGCACTATGGGAGCAGAGCTGGTGCCCTTTTCCCCGGTGCATGATCCCCATCTGCCGGAAGGGTTGGACGGGCTGCTTCTCTATGGCGGCTATCCGGAGCTGAATGCCAGGGCACTGGAAGAGAATAAAACTATGCGTGAGGAAATCAGTGGGGCCATAAAAGGCGGAATGCCTTGTCTTGCAGAGTGCGGTGGCTTCATGTACCTTCATGATCAGATAGAAGGCATGGACGGAAAGCTTTATCAAATGACAGGTGTGATTCCGGGAAAAGTGTGGCGTACGCCAAAGCTTACCAGGTTTGGTTATATTACACTTGAGCAAAAGAAAGAAACTGTTCTGGGGGAAACAAAGCTTGGAATCAGCCCGGCACATGAATTTCACTATTTTGACTCGGAAAACTGCGGAACTGCATTTCATGCCTCAAAGCCCCACAGCAAAAGAGGCTGGGACTGCATTCACGGATCAGACAGCCTGCTGGCTGGTTTTCCCCACCTTTACTATTATGCGAACCCGAAAATCCCACAGGCATTCTTAAAGAAATGCTTAGAATATCACCTGTCCATCATGTTAACAGGTGCAATGAAGGAGCAACAAACATGATACGATTATTAGCCCTCCCGGCAGGGTTTCTTCTGGATCTGCTTATAGGCGATCCAAGATGGCTGTACCATCCGGTATGCGTCATTGGCAATCTGATCAGCATACTGGAGAAAGGAATTCGAAGGATTTTTCCAAAAACGGAAAAGGGTGAACTGGCAGGCGGCGTTCTGGAAGTGATTCTTGTGTGCCTGCTTACATTTTTCATTCCCTTTGGCATAATCCATCTGCTCTATAAATGGAACTTTTGGGCAGGCTTTGTGCTGGAAACCTTTTGGTGCGGGCAGCTGCTTGCAACCAAATCCCTGAAGGCTGAGAGTATGAAGGTATATGACCGCCTGAAAAACGGAACCATCGAGGAAGCGCGGTATGCAGTTTCCATGATTGTAGGAAGAGATACCCAGTCTCTTACAGAGGAAGGCGTCACCAAGGCAGCAGTGGAGACTGTTGCGGAAAACTCCTCAGATGGAATCATTGCCCCTATGCTTTACATGGCAATAGGCGGAATTCCTCTGATGTTTCTTTACAAGGGAATCAATACCATGGATTCCATGCTGGGTTACAAAAACGATAAATATCTGTATTTTGGAAGATGTGCTGCAAAGCTGGATGATGTGGCAAACTATATTCCGGCAAGGATTTCCGGCTGGCTGATGGCATTGTCCACGGTTTTTGTGGGAATGGATACCAAAAATGCAGTAAAAATATATAAACGAGACCGACGGAATCATGCAAGCCCCAATTCCGCACAGACAGAGGCGGCTATGGCAGGGGCACTGGATGTGCAGCTTGCAGGAAATGCATGTTACTTTGGCAAACTATATGAAAAACCAACTATAGGAGATCCGATCCGTCCGGTGGAAATCGAAGATATTCCACGTTCCAACCGACTGCTTTACGCCACCTGCATTACTGGTGTGATCCTGTTTGTGGGTCTGCGCATGCTGGTGTGGATATGCGCCGGGATATAAAGACGGTGCAGCTGCGCCGGTACATAATATGCAGACAAATGTAAGGTCTGCTGTTCAATGGAGAAACAAAATGGAAAAACACATACATGGCGGTGATGTCTATCATCACCAGGGGTGCATTGACTTCTCAGCAAACTGCAATCCTCTTGGCACCCCGGAGGGAATTAAAAAAGCTATTATTAAAAGCCTGGAGCACATAGGCGATTATCCCCAGGTTGGCTGCGCTCCCTTAAAAGAAGCCATTGCAGAGTATGAGCATACAAAACCGGAGCAGGTCATCTGCGGAAACGGCGCTGCAGAGGTGATCTTTTCCCTTTGCAGGGCTGTAAATCCGAAGAAAGCCCTGGTGCCGGCACCTACCTTTGCAGAGTATGAGCAGGCATTGTACAGCGTAGGCTGTCAGGTGGAATTTTTTTCCCTGGAAAAAGAAAAACAGTTTGTGCTGGATGAAGGCTTTCTGAATGCTCTGACACCGGATGTGGATATTATTTTTCTGTGCAATCCAAACAATCCTACCGGGCTTCTGGTTCCGAAACAGCTTTTGGAAAAAATACTGGACCGCTGCCGGGAACTGAATATTCTTATGGCAGTGGATGAATGCTTTCTGGATTTTGTAGAATCCCCGGAGGCATATACCCTGAAGGAGCATCTGGAGCAGTATGGAAACCTGTTTCTTTTGAAAGCCTTTACCAAGCGTTACGCCATGGCAGGAGTAAGACTTGGCTACGGACTTTGCGGGAACCGGGCACTTCTGGAAAAAATGGAAAGTGTCTGCCAGCCCTGGAATGTTTCATCCATTGCACAGGCAGCAGGGCTGGCGGCCCTGAAGGAAACAAAATATGTGGAAGCGGGAAGGAAACTTACATTCGAGGAGCTTGCTTACCTGAAAAAAGAACTAAGTGCTCTTGGGTATTTTGTTTATCCCTCCCAGGCCAATTACGTTTTCTTTGAGGGACCCCAAAATCTGTATGACCGTCTGGAGAATAAAAAAATCCTGATCCGGGATTGCAGCAATTACAGCGGGCTTTCCAAAGGATATTACCGGGTGGCGGTGAAAAATCATCAGGATAACCGGCAGCTGATCCAGGCGCTGCAGGAATTAAAAATCATAAGCTAAGGGGAGGAATGGATTTTGGCAAAAGCAATTATGGTGCAGGGGACCATGTCCAATGCAGGGAAAAGCCTTCTGGCGGCAGGTCTTTGCAGAATTTTCAGGCAGGATGGATACCGGGTGGCACCCTTTAAATCACAGAATATGGCACTGAATTCCTTTATCACAAAAGAAGGGCTGGAAATGGGCCGCGCCCAGGTCATGCAGGCAGAGGCTGCAGGAATCGCTCCCTCTGTTCTTATGAATCCCATTCTTTTGAAGCCAACCAACGACGTAGGCTCCCAGGTGATCGTGAACGGCGAGGTTCTGGGAAATATGAGCGCCAGGGACTATTTTAAGTATAAGAAGAAGCTGGTGCCGGATATTATGAAGGCTTATAATGCCCTTGCAGAAGAAAATGATATTATTGTTATAGAAGGAGCGGGAAGCCCTGCGGAAATCAATCTGAAAAGTGATGATATCGTAAACATGGGTATGGCAAAAATGGCAAAGGCACCTGTCCTGCTGGTGGGGGACATTGACAGAGGCGGTGTTTTTGCCCAGCTGATCGGAACGGTCATGCTTCTGGAAGAGGATGAGAAGGAGATGGTAAAGGGCCTGATTATCAACAAGTTCCGAGGCGATAAAACCATTTTGGATCCTGGAGTGGAGATGCTAGAAGAAAGAAGTGGCATTCCGGTGGTTGGGGTGGCTCCTTATCTGAACATTCAGGTGGAGGATGAGGACAGCCTGACAGAGCGTTTTGAGACGAAGCGCACAGTGGATCTGATTGACATTGCAGTGATCCGGGTACCCAGAATTTCCAACTTTACAGACTTCAATCCTCTGGAGAGCATTCCGGGAGTTTCTCTTCGTTATGTGAAAAACCCGTCTGAGCTTGGCAATCCGGATATGATCATTTTGCCGGGAACCAAGAATACCATGGAAGATCTTCTGTGGATGCGGGAGAATGGACTGGAAGCGCTGATTTTGAAGGCGGCTGCAAAAGGCAAGCTGATTTTCGGGATCTGCGGCGGCTATCAGATGCTGGGTGAGACCTTAAGTGATCCCTATGGAGTAGAAGCAGGGGGAACCATAAAAGGAATGGGACTTCTTCCTATGGACACTGTTTTTGCCAAAAAGAAAACCAGGACCCGGGCAGAAGGCACCTTTAAAGTACTGGAGGGAGCTTTTGCAAAGCTTAGCGGTACTGCATTGGAAGGCTATGAAATCCACATGGGCGAAACGAACCTGAAGGGGGAGGCAAAGCCGTCCACAGAAATCTGCGACAGTGTGACAGGAGAACGAAAAGCCGACGGCGCCCATCTTGACAATGTGTGCGGTACCTATGTCCACGGCGTTTTTGATAAGGAAGCTGTGGCAGAGGCAATTGTTTGCATCATCGGGGAAAAGAAAGGGCTGGATGTATCCGGAATGACCGGAATGGATTTTAAGGCGTTTAAGGAAACCCAGTATGATATTCTGGCAGCCGAGCTTCGGAAGCATCTGGATATGGCGAAAATCTATCAGATCCTGGAGGAAGGAATCTGAGCATAACTGCAAACCGGAAAAGAAAAAGGATGGAAGAACATGAAGGTAGAACTTGAAAATGTAAAACCTATGGACATAGAAAAAAGAAGCTTTGAAATCATCACCAAGGAGCTTGGGGATACACCGCTTATTCCCGGCACAGAGCTGGTGGTAAAGCGCTGCATCCACACAAGTGCAGACTTCGATTATGCGAAGAACCTCTGCTTTTCTGAGCATGCAGTGGAAAAAGCCATTGAGGCAATTAAAGAGGGTGCCTGCATTGTAACAGACACCCAGATGGCGAAGGCAGGAATCAACAAGCGTGCCCTTGCAAGATATGGCGGTGAGGTGTACTGCTTTATGTCCGATGAGGATGTTGCCAAAATTGCAAAGGAAAATGGTTCCACCCGTGCCACAGCCAGTATGGACAAGGCAGCCACACTGGATAAAAAGCTGATCTTTGCTATTGGAAATGCACCTACTGCGCTGGTCAGACTTTATGAACTGATCCAGGATAAAAAGCTGAATCCCAAGCTGATCATCGGCGTACCGGTAGGGTTTGTGAATGTGGTACAGTCCAAGGAGCTGATCATGGATACAGATGTGCCTTATATCGTAGCAAAAGGACGCAAGGGCGGATCTAACATCGCAGCATGTATTTGCAATGCGCTGCTGTATATGATCGATAATAACAGAGGATAAGGGTTCAGCCTGTTTTTAAACAGGCTTTAATCTGTTATTACAAGCTTCAGCAATTCACATGCAGGGACAAAGGATTGTACTGTCATGGAGGAGCAGGACATAAGAACGGTTACATCGGATTGTGTTTCCTTTAAAATCTGTAAATGCAGGCCTTGTGTATTGGCCTGCTTTTTTAGCTCATTGCCTGTTTTACTGCAGGGAACGGTAAGGGCCAGGCTGGTTCCTGCAGAGCCAACCTGGATCTGGCAGTCTGAGCCAAATACCTGACGGATAGCACCTCGGAGCTGTTTTAGCTTAGAAGCATAGAGCCGCTTCAGCCTTCTGGTCTGGGCAGCAAGATGGCCGTCCCGGATAAACTGGCACAGGGCAATCTGCTCAGCCTTGGAGGCCGTCTGATTATAAAAAGCTGCCTTTTTTTGATAGACTTCAAGAAGCTCATGGGGCAGGATCATAAAGCTGATTCGAATGGATGGCAGTAAAAGTCTGGAAAAAGAACCGATATAAACTACCCCCTGTCCTCCGGAAAGCCCGAACAGAGAAGGGGTTGGCTTCTGAAAATATACAAATTCGTTTTCAAAATCGTCTTCGATCACAAGATGATGGTGCTCATCTGCATGCTTCAAAAGCTCCAGGCGGCGCTTCACAGGCATGATCTCCCCCCATTTTGTCATGTGGGCAGGAGAAACATAGATCACATCACAATCCTTATTTCGGTAGTGGATTTCATAGCCGTAATCCTGGAAAATCGTACTTCCATGTACGAAAGAGGGCGTTGGAAAGGAGACCTGCCGAAAATCCGGGTAAACCTCCCGGATGAGGGGACACAAAATCTGCAGAAGGCTCTGGAAGCTGGCACCAACTACAATGTCATCAGGAGAACACAGAATGTTTCTCCGTTCCCGGATATAAGCTGCCAGGGCTTCCCTGAAATCAGCTTCTCCTTGTGGCTCTCCGTAAGTAAGCATCCGCTCATTCTGACGGAGGGCACTTTTCATATAACGGCTCCACAGATCAAATCGGAAGCTTTCTTTGTCAACACCGGAGGAGGAAAGATCATAACGGCAGGGGATTTCCTTTTGCTTGTTTGGTGTGCTGCTGATATGCTGGCGCGATGCGATTCCGGTTACATAGTAGCCGCTTTTGGCTTTGGCGATAATATAGCCGTCTGCTGCAAGCTGCAGATAAGCGGTTTCAATAGTAGTACGGGAAAGCTTCAGCTCCTGTGCGCATTTTCGAAGAGAGGGCATTTTACTGCCTGGAATCATTTTCCCCTCCAGGATCAGCTTTTTGTAATGCTCATAAACTTCCATATAAAGATGTGTGGTACGGTTCTGGTCTGCGGTAATATTTAACATAAAACTGTCCCCTTTAAAATAGTTTGATTTGGCTATTTCCTGTATATACAATCAGGTGTTATTCTACAATATAAAAATAAATTTTACAAGATGCTCTATCACATCTTTGCAGGAGAGATAAAATTGAAAAAAATAGCAGTAATTCAGGATTTATCCGGCCTTGGCAAATGCTCGCTGACTGCGGCAATCCCGGTGATTTCCGTAATGGGAGTGCAGGCGGTACCGCTTCTTACAGCTGTTCTCAGTAATCAGACGGGGTATCCGTCCTACTATGCCCTGGACTACACAGAGCATATGGAAAAGGTTATGGATGAATGGGAAAAGCTGGGCTTTGCACCAGAGGGAATCTATACGGGCTTTCTGGCAAATGAAATACAGGCGGACAAGATCCTGGATTTTTTCAGAAGATTTCGAAAGCCAGACACTATGGTTCTGGTGGATCCGGTAATGGGAGACAATGGCCGCGCTTTTGGAATCTATACAGAAGCGTTTCGCGCTAAAATGCTTCAGCTTATAAGCTGTGCCCAGGTAATTACGCCTAATCTTACAGAAGCACTGCTTCTTTTATATGGTCAGTCAGATCTGGAAGAAAAATACGCAGCCTTGATGGCTTTAACAGGAGCAAAACGGCTGGAACAGATTGAAAAAATCGGGGCAGAGCTGGTCGGGCACTTTCATTTGCAGGCTGCTGTGATTACCGGAGTTGAGTACGAAGCAGATTCCCAATCACAAATTCAGATGGGAAATCTGGTAGCAGAAAACGGTCAGACTTCATGGTGCTTTGCAGAGAAAAAAGGCGGCAGCTATTCCGGAACCGGAGATCTGTTCGCTTCGGTTCTAAGCGCAGGCCTGGTGCAGGGAATGTCTATGATGAATTGTGTGAAAATGGCTGTTGATTTTCTTTCCGGGGCAATTTCGGAAACAGTAAAAGAAGGCACTGACCGGAACGATGGCGTTTGCTTTGAGAAATATCTTGGAGAATTATGCAAAAAGAAATAGAAAGGTGTGTGTATTATGGCGGATATTGTTTATTGTTATAATGACGAAGTGTATTTTAATCTGACAAATAAATGTCCCTGCAGCTGTACCTTCTGCATCCGTAACAACGGGGACTCTGTAGGCGAGGCAAAAAATTTGTGGTTTGACAAAGAACCGACTATGGAAGAAATTTACAAAGCAATTGATGCTTTTGATTTCTCCGGCTACAAAGAAGCTGTTTTCTGCGGCTATGGTGAGCCAACTATGGCACTGGACAAGCTGGTTGCAGTCAGCGAGTACATGCGAAGAAAATATCCGGCACATCTTGACCGGAACGGAAATCCCTGCCAGGGAATCAAGCTCCGCCTGAACACTAACGGCCTTGGGGACCTGATCAACAAGCGTTCTGTTGCGAAAGAGGTCTGTCAGGCAGTAGACGTGGTGTCCATCAGCCTGAACATGCCCGACGCCAAATCCTACAATGAAGTAGTTCGCCCGGCATACGGGGAGAAAGCCTTTGACGCAATGCTGAAATTTGCTGCAGACTGCAAGAAGTATACGGAAAATGTGAAATTTACAGTAGTAGACTGCATTGGCGAAGAGAACATCGAGAAAAGCCGCAAAGTGGCAGAAAAGCTTGGAATTCCGCTGCGGGTAAGAGAGTACACGGCGGAATAATTTCCGGCAAAAGTAACGTGGGCCCTTTTTTACATATTTTAGAGTGATACGGGCCATAGGAAATATAGCTGTTTATGACAAACTCTCCGCCTTTTTACAATGACGGAGAGTTTGTGATATGGATTAATATTTCTGTTCAATTAACTGAAGCAGTATTTCCCGAAATTGGGGCACGCAGGCCAGAATATCCGCATTGGCAAGATAAGGCAGCTTCTCATTTTTCCAGTCAGAGATGGTGCCGCCTGCTTCTTTTAGAATGATTGTAGCGCCGCTGTAATCCCATGGCTTCAGGTTCTGCTCCAGAAATGCATGCTGTCTGCCGCATGCCACATAGCAAAGGTCAAGGGCGGCAGATCCGGTTCTTCTGAAATCTGCGCAGTTCATAAAAACATTATAAAATACCGGGAACAGATCCTTCGCCCGGTTTTTTTCATAAGGGGAAGATCCAAAGGAAACCACCGCATCTTTAAATTCCGGCTGGTCCGAAACGTGGATCGGCACTCCATTTAAAAATGCCCCTTCTCCCTTTGCCCCGCAGAAAAGTTCTTCTGTAAACGGATTGTAAACAACTCCGAAGGTAATTTCCCCCTTTTCATAAAGTCCCAGGGACACTGCGCTGAGATGATAGTCCCGTATCAGGTTGGTAGTTCCGTCAATGGGATCCAGAATCCAGTAGGATTTCGCCGGATCCAGACCAAGGTTTTCCTTTTCCTCGGCAATTAACGCAATATCCGGAAACTCTTTGGCAAGGGCGTCCTTCAGGAAATTCTGAACTGCTACATCTACATTTGTCACATAATCCGCAGCCCCTTTTTCCGTCACCTTCTCATGGGTCATTTCCTGAAAAATCAGGGG
>CAKRKL010000033.1 GCA_934358405.1 uncultured Blautia sp. | reverse complement strand
CTGTTCCTGGATTGTGAGAAGTGGTGCAAAGCCCATGGCAAAAATATGGACGAGCTGGAGCGCGCCGGACTGGAAGTGGGCGTGATGTGGCAGGACGGCAGACCATTCCACGGGGAGTACGGCATCCGCATGAACCTGGCGCTGCCGCTGTCACGGGTGAAGGAAGCCTTTGAGCGGCTGGATAAGTTTGTGTTTAATGCGGAGTAAATGATTTTGAGACACATTCTAACATCATAAAACGCGAAGCGCCGCCTCCAGCCCGCGTACAAGATCTTCAAGTGCCATACTTGGTGTCGGCCGGTTCATAGTGGAAGTCTGAACCGGAATATAAGGGACATGGACGAATCCGCCCCGGGTATTGGGAAATTCATGATGAATGTGATACAAAACGCCATACATCAGCTGATTGCACACGAATGTGCCTGCGGAATAAGAGATGGCAGCCGGAATTCCGGCGTTACGGATGGCAGCCACCATATCCTTGACAGGAAGCGTGGAAAAATACCCATCCGCGCCGTCCGCAAATACAGGCTCGTCATGTGGTTGGTTTCCCTGATTATCCGGGATGGCGGCATCCATGAGATTGATGGCAATCTGTTCCACAGTGATGGCAGTGCGTCCTCCAGCCTGTCCAATGCAAAGGACAACATCCGGCTGGTGAAGCACCATGGCTTCATGAACCGCCTGGATGGAAGCTCCGAATACGGTAGGGACAACAAGTTTAATAAGTTCCATATCCGGGGCTGGTGCCTGAATTTGTTTCAGCGCTTCCTGCGCCGGATTGACAGTTTCCCCTCCGAAAGGGTCAAATGCGGTCAGCAGAATTTTCATGGCAGTAAAACCTCCTGTAATAGTAGTTGGGATGTGTAAAAAATATTATAACAGACATGGAGGGAAGTTTGAACCGAAATCTGTCTGAAAATGTGTTGGCTTAGAGTATGTCCCCAAAAGGCTTTCTGCAAGATGTGCGTCACAATTTGCGAGAGATTGCGGGAATGATTTTGGGGATACGCTCTAACGCAGTTTTGGCCAGATGTTTGATAAAAAAGTTTACAGAAGAACAAAAATGCAGTACGATATAGAAATAAAATTTGTAACTGTTCAGTACCTTCACAATACTGCCTCGCAGAATAGTTACTAAAATTTATAACAGCAGGAGAACGAACAAAATGAATTTAACACCCTATTTCAAAAGCATCATTGATCAGGACACTGCCTCCGTGGTCATCTGCAATCTGGATCATGAGATTATCTACATGAACCCTCAGGCCATCGCCAGCTATCACAAATGGGGCGGCGAAGCGCTGATCGGGAAATGCCTTATGAACTGCCACAATCCAAAGTCTAGGGAGATGATCGAGAAAGTCATCGCCTGGTTTGGCGAAAGCAAAGAACACAACCGCATCCACACTTTCTATAATGAAAAGCAAGCGAAAGACGTATACATGATTGCGCTTCGAGATGAAAACGGAACCCTCATCGGCTACTACGAAAAACACGAGTATCGAACAAGGGATGAAGAGCCTTTCTACAATTTTTAATGAAAAAAAGCATATGAACTTATCCCCACGGATAAAATTCATATGCTTTCTTTTTTTTGCGTCGAAATGCGGCTTCCGCAGTTAGCTGAACACCGCGAACAGCGCCCCAAACAGCCCAGCACTTGCAGCTCCCATAATGATTCCAGCCAGCAGAACCCCCAGCATAACTGCAAGAACGCTGGACTTGAAATCCATATCCAGAAGGCTGGCAGCCAGAGTTCCGGTCCAGGCGCCTGTACCCGGAAGCGGGATTCCGACGAACAGAAGCAGTGCCAGAAACAGTCCCCGGCCCGCCTTTGCCTGAAGTGCCTTGCCGCCCTTTTCCCCCTTCTCCAGACAGAAGGTGAAGAAACGTCCGATCACAGGCTTATCCTTTCCCCATTCCAGCACCTTGCGTGCAAAGAAATAAATAAAGGGTACCGGGATCATGTTTCCGATAATTGCAATAATGTAAGCCTGAGTCAGCGGAATACCAAAAGCCACCGCATAAGGAATAGCCCCTCTAAGCTCGATCAGCGGCACCATAGAAATCAGAAAAACAATCAGATAACTTTTCATGTGCAAATCTCCTCTTAAAATTCAATTCAATGCCAATATACGTTGTCTTTCCCTGAAAAACAACCAATCTGATTTATTATACATGAAAATTCCCCGATTGAACAGAGCAAAACAGGGAAAAAAGTTAAGAAAAATTTATGTTTTTCCCTAGAAAACTATTGACAGCAAAATAAACCATGCTATAATAAAAACAAACATATGAATAGTTGTTCATATGAAAGAAAGAACATTTTCAAAAAGGAGATCACTACCATGAAAAAAACTTACAAAATCGATGTTGACTGTGCAAACTGTGCGAACAAGATGGAGGAAGCTGCTAAGAACACAGCTGGTGTTAAGAATGCAACTGTGAACTTCATGACTCTGAAAATGATCGTTGAGTTTGAAGATGGACAGGAGCCGAAAGCTGTTATGCAGGAAGTCCTGAAGAACTGCAAGAAAGTAGAAGATGACTGCGAGATCTTCTTATAAGAAGAAAAAGAAACGCAGAATCGCCCGGAGCATGCCCAGAAGGTTTGGGGAGGTCCACATGCTCTGAAGCAACCGCCGGACAGAGTCGTGAGCTGTCCGGTTTTTCCAAAATGAATCTCGCGGTAATGCATCACCGCGATCCTATAAACTGGCAGCTTTGGCCAGAAATAATCCTAAATTTTCAATAATCAAAGGAGGCCATGCCCCGGCGGCATGAGAAATGGTATGAATAAGAAGCAGAAAAAAGTTCTGATCAGAATCATTATTACGTTTGTACTTCTGATCTTGCTGCGTTTTATTCCGGTAGAAGGCTATGTTCGAATGGCATTGTACATGATTCCTTATCTAGTAATCGGTTATGACATTCTGAAAAAAGCGTTCAAAGGAATCAAAAACAAGCAGGTATTTGATGAAAACTTCCTGATGGCAGTTGCTACCATCGGAGCCATTGCCCTGGGCGATTACCAGGAGGGAACATCCGTTATGCTGTTCTACCAGATTGGCGAGCTTTTCCAGAGCTATGCAGTAGGAAAGAGCAGACGAAACATCAGTGAGCTGATGGATATCCGCCCGGACTATGCAAATGTGGAGCGGGATGGCAAGCTGGAGAAGGTTGATCCGGATGAGGTTGAGGTTGGAACTGTGATCGTGGTTCAGCCTGGTGAGAAAATCCCCATTGATGGAATCATCGAAGAGGGAACTTCCACATTAAACACCAGCGCCCTGACCGGAGAGAGCCTTCCAAGAGATGCCAAAGCCGGAGAAGAAGTAATTAGTGGCTGCATCAACATGACAGGCGTGCTGAAAATCCGCACCACCAAAGAATTCGGCGAATCCACCGTTTCCAAGATTCTGGATCTTGTGGAAAATTCCAGTTCCAAGAAATCCAGATCCGAGAACTTTATTTCCAAATTCGCAAAATATTACACCCCTGCAGTCTGCTACAGTGCCCTTGCCCTTGCAGTCATCCCGCCTCTTTGCAGAATGCTGTTCATGGGACTTTCCCCGGAGTGGGGCGACTGGATCTACCGTGCCCTTACCTTCCTGGTAATCAGCTGCCCATGTGCACTGGTCATCAGTATTCCTCTTAGCTTTTTCGCAGGAATCGGCGGCGCCAGCAATCAGGGTGTCCTGGTAAAAGGTTCCAACTATCTGGAAGCACTTTCCCAGGCGAAGATCGTAGTATTTGATAAAACCGGGACCATGACAAAAGGTGTCTTCGAGGTAAGCGGAATCCATTACAGCCAGATGGAAGATGCCAAGCTTCTGGAATATGCAGCCTACGCAGAATGCTCTTCCTCACATCCCATCAGCAAAAGTCTTCAGAAAGCATACGGTAAGCCAATTGACAGAAGCCGTGTGACAGATATTGAGGAGATTGGCGGAAACGGAGTTATTGCCAAGGTTGATGGGGTACAGGTTGCCGCGGGAAATGCCAAGCTGATGAATCGCCTTGGCATCCGATATAGTGAATGTCACCATGTGGGAACAGTAGTCCACATGGCGGTAGATGGCAAATATGCCGGACACATTCTGATTTCTGATGTGCTGAAGCCTCATGCAAAGGAAGCCATCCAGAACCTGAAAAAAGCAGGCATCACAAAGACAGTTATGCTGACTGGCGATGCCCGCAATGTGGCAGAGGCCGTGGCAGGGGAGCTTGGAATTACAGAGGTACACAGTGAGCTTCTTCCAGCAGACAAGGTTTCCAAGGTGGAAGAGCTTCTTGCCAATAAATCTGACAAGGAAAAGCTGGCCTTTGTAGGTGACGGAATCAATGATGCCCCGGTTCTTTCCAGGGCAGACATTGGAATTGCCATGGGTGCCCTTGGCTCAGATGCTGCAATTGAGGCCGCTGATGTGGTACTGATGGATGATGACCCCATAAAAATCGCCAAAGCCATCCGCATTTCCAGAAAGTGCATGCGCATTGTATATGAAAATATTTATTTCGCAATCGGAATCAAGCTGATCTGTCTGGTTCTTGGTGCTGTTGGCATTGCCAACATGTGGGTTGCCATTTTCGCAGACGTAGGAGTTATGGTTATCGCAGTGCTCAATGCCATCAGGACATTGTTTGTGAAGAAGCTTTGATAGAGGGATTTGTTTATGAAAAAAAATACAGAAAAAGAAATTGAAACCTGCGATTGCTGCGAGGTTCACGAAAACCTTCTTCAGATCGTAAACGAAACTCTCCCGGAGGAAAACGAGCTCTACGACCTTGCCGAGCTGTTCAAGGTATTCGGAGACTCCACCAGGATCCGCATCCTGTTTGTGCTTTTTGAGGCAGAGGTATGCGTGTGCGACCTGGCAAAAGCCCTGAATATGACGCAGTCCGCTATTTCTCACCAGCTTCGCATTCTGAAGCAGAATAAGCTGGTAAAAAGCCGCCGGGAGGGCAAATCCATTTTCTATTCCCTGGCAGACGAGCATGTGCGCACTATTATCGACCAGGGAAGAGAGCACATTGAAGAAGAATAACAAGGCTGCAAGTGAACGGTAAAATAACAGTAATATAACAAGCTCTAAAGGGGTTGACTTCCCGGAGCCAATTTGATATATTAAATACACTTGTAGATTCCGTGAGGGAGTAGTTTGCGTGAAAGCGTGGTTTGTCAACAGTCGCGGCTTTGGTTCATTTTGGACCTTGCCTGGCAAATCTTAAAGAATGAGACTCATGTATGTCTGTTTTTGGCATACATGAGTCTTTTTGCGTTTTGGAATTTTATACCTATACGATTGCCTTATAAGGAATCTGTAAAAAGGAAAAAATAATTATAACAAGAGTAAAGGAGAATGTTATGCAGGATTTTATTAATGGATTGCCAATCGCAGCAGTTATCCTGCTGCTAGTGGCAGGCTTTGCCTTCCTGGTAAAGGGTGCTGATCTTTTTGTAGAAGGAAGCTCCAGCATTGCAAGGAAATTAAAGGTTCCGCCTATTATCATCGGTCTTACCATCGTAGCCATGGGAACCTCACTTCCGGAAACCGCAGTCAGTGTAACGGCTTCTATGGTGCAGAATAATGAGCTTGCAGTCAGCAATGTGGTAGGCTCTAATATTTTTAATCTGATGTTTGTAATCGGTGTCTGTTCCATGCTGACTCCCATCATGGTACAAAAGGTAACTCTGGTCAGAGATATTCCCTTGTCCTTTGGATGTGCCCTGTTGTTGCTTGTGCTGGGAATCCTTGGCATAGGTGATAAAACAGGAATGACACTTGGCCATATAGACGGAATTGTTTTTCTTATTATATTTGCTGTATATATTTTCACAATGGTACAAAGTGCAATGAAGGCCAGAGCGGCAGGACAGAAGGTTGAGATAGAAGGTGTTGAGGCCTGCGAAACGAAAGAACTGTCATATGCAAAAAGCATCCTCTTTCTCATCGTAGGAGCCGGTGCCATTGCATTTGGAGGTGATCTGACCGTTGATACTGCCAGCAGAATTGCAATCGAGCTTGGAATGAGCCAGACCCTGGTAGGTCTTACCATTGTATCCATCGGAACCTCACTTCCGGAGCTTGTAACCTCTATAGTTGCGGCCAGAAAGAATGAAGTGGATATGGCAATCGGAAATGCGGTAGGCTCCAACATTTTTAACATTCTGATGGTACTTGGAATTTCAGCAACCATCAGCCCGGTTGCCCTGCTTAGAGAAAATATCATCGATATTATTATCCTTATGATATTCACAGTGCTTGTGTGGCTCTTTGCAGGAACGAAAAGAAAAATCAGCCGTAAAGAGGGGATTATTATGGCACTGACTTATCTGGTTTACTGTGGATATATTATAATTCGTTAATCAGATTTACATTAAAAAAAGCTTTTATCCGTTCTCTTTGGACAGATAAAAGCTTTTTTATGATAAATACACACGTTAAAGTACATTGCTGATGAAAATCTCCAGGCCGATTGCGATCAGGATCACGCCGCCTAAAATATCTGCTTTGTTGGAAAGCCTTGTACCAAAGCGTTTTCCAAGGGAAAGCCCCGTCATACAGATAAAAAAAGTAACCACAGCAATGATCACAGAACAGACAAGAGCCATCAGCCAGTCATAATTGGCGATGGTAAAGCCTACAGACAAAGCGTCAATGGAGGTGGCAACTCCCTGGATAAAAAGTGCTTTAAGACCAATCCCTGAAAATTCTTCCTCCTCCCCAGTCCCCCGGATGCCGTTTATCAGCATGGAACCGCCGATATAACCCAGCAGGATCAATGCAATCCACGGAATAAATTTCTCAAAAGACCGGAAGGATTCCACAATGGTATGAACACATAGCCAGCCGGCCATAGGCATAAAGGCCTGGAATCCGCCGAAGATCCCGGCAATACCGCACATTTTTCGGACTCTCATTTTGGGCTCATGAAGGCCGTTGGCAAGAGAGACAGAAAACGCATCCATTGCAAGCCCAACTCCCAGAAGAGCACTGTTGAGAAAAAAGACAAAGCTGTAACTCATTTTTACTTTCCTCCATATTTTTACTAAAATGCATGAAAAAAGACCCATATATAACCACAGGCTATATATGGGTCATCGACATTCTTATAAAAGGACAGACTCTATGTATAGCACTAGTTATACATGAGTCTCGCAATTTAATGCAAGCCAGACCAAAACATTACTTCTTAACATCTGTCGGTCGGTGTGTTGACTTGCCACGTGTGAATAACACGCTTGCTACTCCCTCACAGGGAAACCTTGTTTTGTAACTTTAGCAAATAAAAAAGAGTTTGTCAATAATATTTCTCAATAATATTGACATCCTGAAAATATTAGAATAAACTAACCCATGTAACAAGATAAAATTTCTCAATAAGGGGAATCGAATGAGTGGCAAAAGACCTTTTGGCACTCATATCATACATAGGAAAAGAGGACAGTACATATGACATTAAAAGATCTTCCTATCGGAAAAACCGCTACTGTGACAGCAGTAGGCGGAGAGGGAGCCCTAAGACAGCATTTTCTGGATATGGGAATCATTCCCATGGCAGATGTGACAATGGTGAAATATGCACCTATGGGTGATCCTATTGAAATACGGATCCACAGCTACGAGCTGACCCTGCGCCTTGCAGATGCAGCCAAAATTGAAATCGAAAACATCAGAGATGCGAAAGCTCCAAAGAGAAACGAGCGTGCCAAAGCCATTCCTCATCCGGGACTTGGAGAAGGGGGCAAATACCACGAAAAGACAGATGAGCATCCCCTTCCGGAAGGAGAGCTTCTTACCTTTGCACTGGCAGGAAACCAGAACTGCGGCAAGACTACCCTGTTCAATCAGCTGACCGGCTCCAACCAGCATGTGGGAAATTTCCCGGGGGTAACTGTTGACCGTAAGGACGGTGCCATCCGCGGAAAAAAGAACACTCTTGTAACAGACCTTCCTGGAATTTATTCCATGTCACCTTATTCCAGCGAGGAAATCGTAACCAGAAATTTTATTCTGGAGCAGAAGCCTAAGGGAATCATCAACATTGTAGACGCCACCAACATTGAACGAAATCTCTATCTGACCATGCAGCTGATGGAGCTGGATGTGCCCATGGTACTGGCACTGAATATGATGGACGAGGTAAGACAAAACGGCGGAGCTGTTTTGGTAAACCAGATGGAGGAGCTTCTTGGAATTCCTGTTGTTCCTATTTCAGCTGCAAAAAACGAAGGAATCGATGAGCTTGTAGCCCATGCCATTCATGTGGCAAAATATCAGGAACGCCCCAAACGGCTGGATTTTTGTGATGCCAATGACGATGGCGGAGCAGTTCACAGATGTCTTCACGGAATTATGCACCTGATCGAGGATCATGCCCAGAAGGCAGACATTCCGGTGCGCTTTGCAGCCAGCAAGCTTGCAGAGGGAGATGAGCTGATCCTGGAAAAGCTGAAGCTGGATCAGAATGAGAAGGAAACCTTAGAGCATATTGTAAAACAGATGGAAGCGGAAAGAGGCCTTGACCGTTCTGCAGCCATTGCACACATGCGCTTTGATTTCATTGAAAAGGTCTGTGACGAGACGGTTGTCAAGCCTCATGAAAGCAAGGAGCATTTAAGAAGCCAGAAGATGGATAAGATCCTTACCGGCAAATATACAGCAATTCCCTGCTTTGCAGGCATTATGGCTCTTGTGTTCTGGCTTACCTTCAGTGTGATCGGAAAAGGACTTTCAGATCTTCTTGACATGGGAATTTCCAGTCTGACAAATGCAGTGGATCAGCTGATGACTGCCTGGAACGTAAATGATGTGCTTCATTCTCTTGTAATTGACGGTATTTTCAACGGTGTTGGAAGCGTACTCAGCTTTTTGCCGGTAATCGTCACCCTGTTTTTCTTTTTGTCTCTTCTGGAAGACAGCGGATACATGGCAAGGGTTGCCTTTGTAATGGATAAGCTTCTTCGTAAGATCGGACTTTCCGGACGAAGCATTGTGCCAATGCTGGTTGGCTTTGGCTGTACGGTTCCGGGAGTGATGGCAAGCAGAACACTTCCCTCTGAGCGTGACCGTAAGATGACCATTCTTCTTACCCCGTTTATGAGCTGCTCTGCAAAGCTTCCGATTTATGCATTCTTTACAGCAGCATTTTTCCCGAAATATGGGGCACTTGTAATGGTGGCACTTTATTTTGGCGGAATTCTTATGGGAATTCTGACGGCGTTGATTTTTGGCAAAACCCTGTTCAAGGGCGAGGCTGTGCCCTTTGTAATGGAGCTTCCCAATTACCGTCTTCCGGGAGCGAAAAACGTAGGGCAGCTGCTCTGGGAAAAAGCAAAGGATTTCCTGCAGAGAGCCTTTACGGTTATCTTTGTGGCAACAATTGTAATCTGGTTTTTACAGACCTTTGACCTGCATCTGAATATTGTGACAGATTCCAAGGACAGTATTCTGGCAGTTGTGGCAGGTATGGTGGCACCTGTATTTAAGCCTCTTGGCTTTGGAGACTGGAGATTTTCCACAGCCCTTGTCACAGGCTTTATGGCAAAGGAGAGCGTGGTTTCCACACTGTCCATTTTGTTTGGCAGCACGGCAGCCCTGACAGAGGTGCTGACACCCCTTGCAGCAGCCAGCCTTCTTACCTTCTGTCTTTTGTACACACCATGTGTGGCAGCCATTGCTTCTGTGAAGCGGGAGCTGGGTGGAAAATGGGCAGCAGAGGTGGTAATTATGCAGTGCGCAGTAGCCTGGGTTGCGGCATTTTTAGTAAAAATCATCGGCGTTTTCCTCGGATTTTGAGAAAAATGACTATTTTTCATTTTTGTTAAAATAAATATTGACTATTGGTCATTTTGGGTTATACTATAGTACGAAAGAAATGAATTAAGGAGATGACATCAATGGTCAAAGTAGGAAAATGGATAGCCAAGCATAAGGTTCTGGTTCTTCTTATCGGGCTTTTGCTGGTAATCCCGTCTGTGATCGGAATCGCAGAGACAAGAGTTAATTACGATCTGTTAAGTTACCTGCCGGATACCCTTGAAACTGTAAAGGGTCAGGATATTCTGGTTGATGAGTTTGGAATGGGCGCCTTTTCCATGGTAATCGTGGAAAATATGGAAATGAAGGACGTCCAGAAGCTGGAGGATGAGTTCAGCCAGGTAGAGCATGTTAAGGATGTTCTCTGGTATGATGATGTGGCAGATATCACCCTTCCTGTGGAAATGATTCCTGAGAAATACAGAAAGGTATTTATCAATGGCGACGCCACCATGATGCTGGTACTGTTTGACAATACCACATCCTCTGATGATTCTATGGAAGCCATTACAGAGCTTCGTAAGATTGCCAATGAGCAGTGCTTCCTTAGTGGTATGACAGGTGTTGTTACGGATATTAAGAATATTGCCATGCAGGAGCTGCCGATTTACGTTGTGATCGCAGCCGTGCTCAGCCTGATCGTTCTGGAGCTGACAAGCGGATCCTTCGTTGTTCCCTTCCTGTTCCTGCTTAGTATCGGACTGGCAATCCTTTATAACCTGGGAAGCAATATTATATTGGGAGAGACCTCCTATATTACGCAGGCACTTACTGCAGTCCTTCAGCTTGGTGTAACAATGGACTATTCCATTTTCCTTCTCAACAGCTATGAAGAGAATAAGAAGCGTTTCCCCGGTGAGAAAGACCGGGCCATGGGTCATGCCATTGCAAATACCTTCAAGTCTGTAGCAGGAAGCTCCGTTACAACGGTTGCCGGCTTTGTTGCACTTTGTGTTATGACCTTTGCCCTTGGACGTGACCTTGGTATTGTTATGGCAAAAGGCGTTGTCATTGGTGTTGTCTGCTGCGTAACCATTCTCCCTGCACTGGTTCTGTTCTTTGACAAACCAATTGAGAAGACACAGCATAAGCTTCTGTTTTCCAGAATGGATAAGCCATCTGCTTTTATTACAAAGCATTATAAGGCATGGGTTGTTATTTTCCTGGTTCTTTTGTTCCCGGCTATTTACGGAAACAATCATACACAGATTTATTACAACATTGCAGAATCCCTTCCGGCTACCCTGGACTGCAACATTGCAAACAATGAGCTGGAGAAAACATTTGCAGTAGGAAATATCCATATGGTTATGATGGATAATGACATGGATCCCAAGCAGAAGCAGAAAATGCTAAGCGAAATCGATGAGGTTGAGGGTGTAAAGTGGAGCCTGGGTATGAATTCCCTGATCGGCTCAACTGTTCCGGAGTCCATGATTCCAAGTGATCTGAAGAAGATTTTTAAGGGTGACCAGTATGAGCTTGCATTTGTCTGCTCCGAGTATGAATCTGCAACAGATGAGGTAAATGCCCAGCTTGCCAAGATCAATGAAATCGTTAAGAAATATGATGATACAGCAATGGTAATCGGCGAGGCACCGCTTATGAAGGACCTTCAGGATACGACAGATGCCGACCTGGTACGTGTAAATGTTATTTCCATCGGTGCTATTTTCCTGATCATCATGGTCATTTTCAAATCAATTTCCCTGCCTATTATTCTGGTTGCGGTTATTGAATTTGCGATTTTTGTAAACATGGCGATTCCGTTCTATCAGGGAATCAGCCTTCCGTTTGTTGCAAGTATTGTTATCGGTGCCATCCAGTTAGGAGCCACAGTTGACTATGCGATTCTGATGACTACCCGTTATCAGAGAGAGAGACAGCACGGTAAGGATAAGAAGGAAGCCATCAGCATTGCCCATAAGACCAGCATGCCGTCCATCATCAGCAGTGGTCTTAGCTTCTTCGCAGCAACCTTCGGTGTTTCCTGTTATTCACAGGTTGAGATGATCGGTTCTATCTGTACACTGCTTGCACGTGGTGCCGTCATCAGTATGGTAGTGGTACTGTTCATTCTGCCGGCTATGTTTATGATTTTCGATAAACTGATCTGTGTAACCTCCATCGGTTTTCTTGGAGATAAGAAGGCAGCGGGAGCAAAATAAAACATACATAAGAAAAGAAGTCCTGCTTCAGCAATGAGGCGGGGCTTTTTTTGTGGGAGCAGGTGTCCTTGAGCAGGCGATTTTGCGGTTGAATAAACAGGAAGAAACCTGTATAATGAATCCGAAATCTGAGGAAAGCTGCAGGAAGGAATGTTTGACATATTTCCTGTTCAGATAAAAGGAGTAATCGAATGACATTAGATGAAGTTTTGAAGCAGGTGCAAGAGGGCTGTCTTTCCCCTGAAGCAGCCAAAAATCTGCTGAAGCAGGAAGGCTACCAGGAGATGGGCTATGCCAAGCTGGATACAGACAGGAAGGCACGCACCGGCTTTGCGGAGGTAGTTTATTGCAGTAACAAGGCAGATGAATTTTTGCTGAATATATATGAGCGCCTGTATAAGGAAGAGGGCGAGGTGTTTGGGACAAGAGCTTCTAAGGCACAATATGAGCTTGTGCGGGAGCACCTTCCACAGGTACAGTATGACCCTGTATCCAAAATCCTGAAAATAGAAAAAAAGGATAAGCTGCGGGAGGGCAGGGTGGCTGTGTGTACAGCAGGCACAGCAGACATTCCGGTTGCGGAGGAGGCTGCCCAGACAGCGGAATTTTTCGGAACCTATGTGGAGAGAATCTATGATGTGGGAGTCAGCGGAATGCACAGGCTTTTTTCCAGACTTGAGGTGATCCAAAAGGCCAACTGCGTGGTGGCGGTAGCAGGTATGGAGGGCGCCCTGGCAAGCGTAATGGGCGGACTGGTAAGCCGTCCTGTGATAGCAGTTCCTACCTCTGTTGGATACGGAGCCAATTTCCACGGGCTGTCAGCCCTTCTTACCATGATCAATTCCTGTGCAAATGGAATTGCAACTGTTAATATTGACAATGGATACGGTGCAGGCTATCTGGCAACGCAGATTAACCGTCTTGCACTTGGAAAATAGGAGACAAAATGGGAAAAACATTATATCTGGAATGCTATTCCGGAATCAGCGGAGATATGACAGTGGCAGCACTTCTGGATCTTGGAGCTGACAAGAAGGTGCTGGAGCGGGTACTTGCAAGCCTGCCGGTGGAGGGCTTTGAGACCAAAATCAGCCGTGTTAAGAAATCTGGAATCGATGCATGCGACTTTGATGTAATCCTGGATGCCAAGATAGATGGACACGATCATGACATGGAGTATCTCCATGGACATGATCACGCAGCAGAGCATAATCATGATCACGACGACCACACGCACGATCACATGCACGACCATACACATGACCACGCGCACGATCACATGCACGACCACACGCACGACCATACGCATGACCATGCGCACGATCACATGCATGACCATACGCATAGTCCGGAAGGGGAGCATACCCATGGCCAGGGCCATCATCACCGGGGCATGAAGGAAATCCGTCAGATCATCGCTGCCGCAGACATGACCGGGAATGCGAGAAAAATTTCTCTGGATATATTCGAAATACTTGCCCAGGCGGAAGCCAGGGCTCACAACGTACCTGCCGGGGAAGTCCACTTTCACGAGGTGGGCGCTGTAGACTCTATTGTGGATATTTTATCTGTGGCAGTCTGCCTGGACAACCTTGAGATCACAGATGTGATCGTTCCCGTATTATATGAAGGAACAGGCACCATACGCTGCCAGCACGGTATCCTTCCCGTTCCGGTACCGGCAGTAACCAATATTGTGCAGCAGTGCGGTCTAAACCTTAAGCTTACGCAGGTGAAGGGAGAACTGGTTACCCCTACAGGAGCTGCAATTGTGGCAGCAGTGCGCACCGGCAAAACCCTGCCGGAGAATTTCCAGATCGAAAGGATCGGCATCGGAGCCGGCAAAAGAACCTATGAGTGTCCGGGAATTCTTCGCGCCATGCTGATTCGGGACACCAAGTGCAAATCCGGCACAGACCAATCCGGTACAGACCGATCCGGTACAGATCAATCCGGTACAGGCCGATCCGGTGCAGGCCGATCCGGCGATAACAAGGATGCGATTTACAAGCTGGAAACCAACATTGATGATTGCAGCGGCGAGGTTCTTGGCTTTGCGATGGAGCGCCTTCTGGAGGCAGGTGCAAGAGATGTCCACTATACTCCTGTATATATGAAGAAAAACCGTCCTGCCTGGCTTCTCACCGTAATCTGCACAGAAGAGGACGTACCCGGCATGGAAGCTCTGATCTTTGCAGAAACCACCAGCATCGGCATTCGCAGGATAAAAATGGAGCGGACGATTTTGCCACGGAGAAAAGAAACCGTCAGGATCCCTTTTGGGGAAGTGGAGGTAAAGGTCTGCGGTTTGGGGGACGGGCAGAAATACTACCCGGAATATGAAAGCCTTGTGAAGCTTTGCAGGAAAACCGGGATTTCTTACGCCAGAGCCTACCAGATGACAGTAGAAGCCTGTCAGGGCAGAGACCAAAAAGCATAGTCAACAATGCTGGTAATTTCCTCAAAATCTGCCCAAAACTGTAACAAATCGCTATATTGCAACAGGTAATAGAGTGTGCTAAAATACAGGTTAGCTTTTTTCTTGGAAGAAGCCAAATCTTTTTAATACAATGGAGTGAATATGAAGAAATACATTGATAATCTCAGACAATATCAGTTCCTGTTAGGTGAGCTGGTAAAAAAAGGAATCAAGCTGAAATACCGCCGTTCCTATCTTGGTATTGTGTGGTCAATGCTGGAGCCCCTGCTTTCCATGGTCGTACTGACAATCGTATTCGGAACTCTCTATGGAAATAAGGACAGAACCTTTCCTGTATACATTCTGACAGGACGTCTTCTGTACAGCTTTTATTCACAGGCAACCAAGGCAGCCCTGAAGTCTATCCGTGCCAATTCTGGCATGATCAAGAAGGTATATGTGCCCAAGTATCTGTACCCTCTTTCAGCAGTTCTTTATAATTATGTGATTTTTCTGATCTCCCTGCTGGTGCTTGCAATCGTAAGCATTATCCTTGGAGTGAAGCCTACGATTTATCTGCTTCAGGCCCCTGTAGCCCTGATCATTATCCTGATTTTTTCCTATGGAAGCGGAATGTTCCTTGCAACCATCGGTGTATTCTTCAGGGATATTGAATATCTGTGGTCTGTAGCACTGATGATGATCATGTACACCTGTGCAATTTTCTACTATCCAAGCAAGCTTCTGAAAAGTGGTTATGCATGGATCCTGAAATTCAACCCGCTGTACTGTATCATTCAGATTTTCCGTTCTGCAATATTCGGAAAGCCTATGTATCCGCCATATGTGTTATATGCAGTAGGCTTCAGTGTAATGATCACCCTCGTGGGACTTTTCTGCTTCAAGAAAAAGCAGGATAAGTTTATTCTGTATATTTAAGGAGAACATATGAGCCAGAATGCCATAGAAGTAAATAATGTAAGCATGAAATTCAACCTGAGCCGTGAGAAGGTTGACAGCTTAAAGGACTATATTTTTAAGGCCCTCAAGGGTGAACTCCAGTATAATGAGTTCTGGGCTCTGAAGGACATTAATTTCAGCGTGGAAAAAGGAGACCGTGTGGGAATCCTAGGTCTAAACGGTGCCGGCAAAAGTACCCTTCTCAAGGTAATCTCCGGTGTATTTAAGCCTACTATGGGTACTGTGCAGAAGCAGGGCAAGATGGTTCCCCTTCTGGAGCTTGGAGCTGGCTTTGAGCCTCAGTACACCGGAACGGAGAACATTTATCTTTACGGTGCCATGCTGGGATATACCAAGGAATTTATTGACAGCAAGTACGATGAAATCGTGAAATTCTCCGAGCTTCAGAAATTTATGGATGTTCCGGTGAAGAACTATTCCTCCGGTATGAAATCAAGACTTGGCTTTTCCATTGCAACCGTTGTGGAGCCTCAGATACTGATCCTGGATGAGGTGCTTTCTGTAGGAGATGCCAAATTCCGTAAGAAAAGCGAGAAGAAGATCATGAGCATGTTTGACTCCGGCGTTACCGTGCTTTTTGTATCCCATTCTCTTGAGCAGGTTATGCGTCTTTGCAATAAGGCCATGATCCTGGAAAAAGGCAAGCTCCTTGCATACGGAGATATTGATCCTATTGCAGAGCAGTACAGCAAGATGATCAACTAACTGGTGTCAGGCAGCTTCGCCGCCAAAAAAGAGCTTGACACAAATGCCTATGTGCTATATAGTTAAAAGCACATGTGATGAAAAGAAAGGAAAGGAGGCAGTAATATGAATATCACAGGAATAAGAA
>CAKRKL010000032.1 GCA_934358405.1 uncultured Blautia sp. | reverse complement strand
TGCTTCCCCACCTGTCAATAGGCGACGGAGCCAAATCCCGAAATTCGTCATTGGCTGCCCCGGCACACCTGGGGGAACGCGTCCGCCTTGATTCACTAAGTCCCGCTACAGTTCTCTCCTTAGCTTACAGAAATCCTTCACAGCGTCCCCCCCAATCTTCACAATCTTTTTCACATTGAGGGAATTGGTTCCGCCCTGTCTGGGTTTGAAGCTGATGTCGATGAACTTCACTTTTTCTTTGTAATAAACAAAGTAAGTAGTAAACATGATGTTGGGAATGTTGAAGTCTTCCGGTAGTTTATTAATGTATTTATCCACCAGATCTGTCTTCATCAGACGATATGGCGCATTTGCATCGGAAACCTTTACCCCGAAAATCAGTCTAAGCAACAGGCAGACCACATTTTCCACAAATTTTCGCGATCTGCCATCTCCACGCACAGAACGGGTACCTATCACTGCATCATAGCAGCCTCTCTGATTCCAGAATGGTTCGAATTCATCCGGATTCGTCTGCCCATCGGAATCTGTCTGAAAAATATAGTCTGCCCCATTTGCAATGGCATAGCGGTATCCAAAAAGAACAGTTGGACCATGTCCGCCATTCGATTTATCCAGTGGCACTAGAAGAGGTCTTGCAGCTACACATTTCTGAAGAAGTTCATAGGTATTATCCCTGCTTCCATCATTAATGATTACAAGCCTGGATTTTCCCTCATCGTTATGTTTCTCCACAATCGGATACCACTGATCAATGGTTTTCTCGATATTCACAGCCTCATTATATGCCGGAATTACGATATACAAACTGGACATCATATCCTCCGATTCGGCGACAAAGCAAATTCTTCTGCCAGCTTGGCAAACTGAGGAAGAGAATTCATAATTGTCTCATAAGATACACAATACGCCAGTCTCACATATCCCGGGCAGGCAAAGGAGCTTCCCGGCACCATAAGAATGTTATACTTTTTGCCGGCTTCGCAGAAGGCTTTTTCATCTGCAACAGGTGATTTGACGAAAAGATAGAAGGCACCCTGAGGCTTGATGCACTCAAACCCAAGTTCTCTCAGACCATTATAAAGAGCAAGACGATTCTTATCGTAAGCTGCCACATCTACTTCAGCATCTACACACTTTCCGATTACTTTTTGGATCAGGGACGGGGCATTTACACAGCCAATAGTACGATTGGCAATGGCAGCTGCTGCAATCAGTTCTTCGCTTCCGTCAGCTTCATCTGGAATAACCAGATACCCAATACGCTCTCCCGGCAGAGAAAGGGATTTACTGTAGGAATAACCAACAATAGTATTTGCATAATATTTAGTCAGGTATGGAACCTGAACACCGTCGTATGCCAGTTCTCTGTATGGTTCATCGGAAATCAGGTAAATCACTGTACCAAATTCTTTCTGCTTTTCTTCCAGGATCTTGGCCAGATTTTTGATCGTCTCTTCGGAATAAACAACGCCCGTTGGATTGTGAGGCGTATTTACAATAACCGCGCGGGTCTTTGGTATGATTTTCTCCTCAAATTCCTTCAGGTTCGGCTGAAATGTGGTAGTATCCGGTGAGATTTCCACAAGCTTGCCATCATAGTTCTTTACATATGCACCATACTCCAGAAAATAAGGTGCAAAAACAATCACTTCTTCTCCTGGATTCAAGATTGTTTTAAATGCCACATTGAGGCCGCTTGCTGCCCCAACCGTCATAATCAGGTTCTTTGCCGCAAAGGAAGTTCCAAATCTGCGGTTCAGTGATTCTGCGATTGTCTGACGCACATCTTCAAAACCTGCATTGCTCATGTAACCGTGAAGAACCGTTGGATCTTCTTCATTCACAAGATCGATGATTGCCTGACGCACACAATCAGGTGCAGGAACGCTTGGATTTCCAAGACTAAAATCAAATACCTTCTCTGGACCGTAAATGGCACGAAGACGATTTCCTTCCTCAAACATCATACGGATTGCAGAATTATTTTTTACATAAGGTTTCATTTTTTCTGCTATCATTTTGGGTCACTCCTCTTTGCTTATTTAATATATTACCGCTTCGGCTTCTTTTTTCCGAAAATAATCCAGCCTACAAATGCCAGAACCAGCAGGCTCACTATCATCCACACAGTCAGAACTACAGGGCCTCTGGGACTGAACATATCATAATACCCTTTCAGGTAAATTACAACTACAATTGCCGGAATTACATAAAGCATATATTTCTGTACATTTGCAGGGAATTTTAAGCCATCTCCTGCATCTGCTTCTGTAATAAAATTTTTCCAGCCCCAGCCATATTTGGACACGCAGAACATTACAAATACTACAGAGCCCAAAGGAAGGATGTTGTTTGATACAATAAAGTCTTCCAGATCCATAATGTTGGTTCCTGCTCCAAGAGGCTGTATGCCTGACAAAACATTGAAACCAAGAATTGCCGGAAGTGAGAGAATAATCATTGCCGCCATATTGACGATAACTGCTTTCCCCCGGCTCCAGCCTCTTCTGTCCATTGAATAAGATATGATATTCTCAAACACTGCAATCACAGTTGACAGGGAAGCAAAAGACATAAACAGGAAAAATAATGCGCCCCAGATTTTCCCTCCTGCCATCTGGTTAAATACATTAGGCAATGTAATAAATACAAGCCCGGGACCGGCTCCTGGCTCTACGCCAAAAGAAAAGCACGCCGGAATAATGATCAAGCCTGCCATCAGCGCTACAAAGGTATCCAGAATCGTAATGTGCAGAGATTCTCCCAGAAGAGATCTGTCTTTGCCCAGATAGCTTCCGAAAATGGTCATGGAGCCTGCACCAATGCTTAATGTAAAAAATGCCTGTGACAGTGCACCAAAAATCACATTTCCGATTCCCAGTTCCTTCATCGCAGAAAAATCAGGCACCAGATAGAATTTCACACCTTCCATAGCCCCGTCAAGAGTAATGGAATGAACTGCCAGCACTACGATTAGTGCCAGGAGGCACAGCATCATTACTTTGGTAATCTTCTCAAGTCCACGCTGAACGCCTAAGGAACACACTCCAAAGGATAAAACTACTACGATCACCATCCACAAGGTCATTGTACCGGCGGAGCCTTGTAGCTCTGTAAAATAATCTGCTACCTGTGCAGAATCCTTTCCGGCAAGCTTCCCTGTTGCCGTGGCATAGCAATAATACAGCATCCATCCGGCTACCATTGTATAGAACATCATCAGTACATAATTGGAAATCATACTCATGTAACTGAAGTTGTGGAAGTTGGCACCTTCAGGCTCCAGATCGTGGAATGCTCTTGCTGTACTTTTACGGCTTGCACGTCCTACTGCAAATTCACATACCAGTACAGGAAGTCCGAGCAATACAAGAAATACAAGATAAATCAGAATAAATGCTGCGCCTCCGTATTTACCTGCCATGTACGGAAACTTCCATACATTTCCCAATCCAATGGCGCATCCTGCAGAAACCAGAATAAATCCCAGTCTCGAACCAAATGTTTCTCTTTCTTTCAAAATGTCCCCCTTATATTCTTTCTCATTTTATAGTACCTGACTGCTTTCAGGATTTTATTGGGAAACAAACATAAAAAGGACCGGTTAAAGCCAGCCCTTTTTATTATTTGTTTCGATATCTTATTGTAACGCTCCCACTCTTTTATGTCAACGCTTTTATGTGATGGGAATTTGACGTTTTAAAGTCCCAAAAAGAGTTTTTCTCTTGAATCCGACTTTATCTTATTTAACTTTTTACACTCAGTCTCACTAATGCTCTCTGAAGCTTAGCTTCAACGATCTTGTATTCTTTATCGGAAAGACCACCCTTGGCAAGCTTCTCCTGTGCACGTTCCCTTGCTTTTCCGGCACGTTCGGCATCAATATCCTCCTGCCATTCCCAGGTAGTTGCAAGAAGATTACAGGCTCCATCCAGCACCGTAACCATACCGCCGATGCAGGCTGCACTGCGCACAGAACCATCTTCCAGAATCACATGCGCCTCGCCCATTCCAAGAGCCGTACAGAAATTGCAGTGTCCTGCCATAATTGCCAGGTCCCCGGTAATACTGCGGCAGACCAGACGCTGCACCTCTCCCTCAAAAAGCAGGCCATCGGGAGTACCGATTCTAAGGGGAAATGTCCTCATAGGCAGCCTCCTTTACTGATTCTGATTATTTTTTGCTTTTTCAAAAACATCATCAATTGTTCCTGCAAACAGGAAACAGCTCTCAGGAATGCTGTCACACTCACCTTCCAGAATCATCTTGAAGCCACGAAGAGTTTCCTTCAGCGGAACGTACTGTCCCGGCATACCTGTAAACTGCTCTGCAACAGAAAAGCTCTGTGACAGGAAACGCTGCACCTTACGTGCACGGCTTACTGTCAGCTTGTCCTCTTCCGAAAGCTCATCCATACCCATAATGGCAATGATATCCTGCAGCTCTTTATATCTCTGCAGAACTCTTTGTACTGCACGGGCAATCTCATAATGCTCCTGTCCAACTACCTCCGGAGAAAGGATACGGCTTGTAGAATCAAGAGGATCCACTGCCGGATAAATACCCTGGCTTGCGATTTCACGGGAAAGTACCGTGGTTGCATCCAGATGGGTAAATGTAGTCGCCGGCGCCGGGTCAGTTAAGTCATCGGCAGGTACATAAACAGCCTGCACAGATGTAATGGAGCCTTTTCTGGTAGAAGTAATACGTTCCTGAAGAGCACCCATCTCAGTAGCCAGTGTAGGCTGATATCCAACTGCAGAAGGCATACGTCCAAGAAGCGCCGAAACCTCTGAACCAGCCTGTGTAAAACGGAAAATATTGTCAATAAAAAGAAGCACGTCCTGATTTTTTACATCACGGAAATACTCTGCCATAGTCAGCCCGGAAAGACCAACTCGCATACGTGCTCCCGGCGGCTCATTCATCTGGCCATAGACCAGTGCAGTCTTATCGATAACGCCGCTCTCCTTCATTTCGTTGTAAAGATCGTTTCCCTCACGGGTACGCTCGCCAACACCTGTAAATACAGAAAGTCCGCCATGGGCTGTAGCAACATTGTGGATCAGCTCCATGATCAATACAGTTTTTCCAACTCCTGCACCGCCAAACAGACCGATCTTACCACCCTTGGCATATGGGCAGATTAAATCTACAACCTTGATTCCTGTCTCCAGGATTTCTGTAGCCGGCATCTGTTCTTCATAGGAAGGTGCCGGGCGGTGAATTGCCCAATGCTCCTTCGTTTCCGGTGCCGGAAGATTATCTACCGGGTCTCCCAGAAGATTAAATACTCTTCCCAGACACTCTTCTCCAACCGGAACCTTAATAGGCTCTCCGGTATCTACAGCCTTGGTTCCTCTTACCAGACCGTCGGTTGAATTCATAGCAATACAGCGTACTGTATTATCCCCGATCTGCTGAGCAACCTCTGCAGTGAGCTTTGTGCCTTCATGATCAATTTCGATGGCATTCAGCAGTGCAGGCAATTCATCATGTCCAAACCGGATATCCAGTACCGGTCCGATTACCTGCACAACCTCGCCAATGTGTTTTTCGCTCATTTAGCAGTCTCCTTATATCGCAGAAGACAGGTTTTGCCCTTATCTTCTTAAATTCTTACAAGCTTCGGAGGGTTTCTTCACATCTTGCCTTCATTATCACTGAATTTCAGAATGCTCAGACTCCTTCCGCACCTCCAACAATCTCTGTGATCTCCTGCGTGATGCTTGCCTGACGTGCCCGGTTATAATGCAGATTCAGCTTCTCAATCATTTCTTCTGCATTATTTGTTGCAGCCTCCATGGCAGTACGCCTTGCTGCCAGCTCACTGGCCACACTTTCGCACACAGCACCATAGATCAGACCGGCCAGATACTCCGGAACAATGGCCTCAAATACCTCAGATGCATCCGGCTCATACAGGATCAGGTTTCGGATACTCTTTGCATCATTCTCCTCTGCCAGATCATTTAACGGCAATACCGCAATGGCATCCGGTTGCTGGGAAAGCATGGAAACAAATTTCGTATAGCAAAGATCAATATGTCCAAACTCTCCTTTTTCAAATTCTGCACAGAGCAGGTTCGCCATTTCAAAGCAATCTGCCACGGAAACATCTGCGATCTCACTAAACGCTTCAGTAACACAGATAAGTCCATTTCGTTTGGAATACTCCACAGCCTTTTTCCCAATAGGAAGAACTACGAAGTCCTGATCCTTAGCAGATGCTTCCAGACATTTAAACAGATTGGTATTATATCCGCCAGCCAGTCCTCTGTCTCCGGCAATCAACACATAGCAATGTTTCTCATTCAGAGCTTCCCTTACATACACAGAGGTAAAATCTGTATTACTCTGTGCAATATCTGCCAGAGTTCTGTGCATAGTCTCAAAATAAGGCCGGCATACTTCTGCCCTTTCTTTGGCTTTACGCAGTTTGGAGGATGCCACAAGTTCCATTGCCTTGGTTATCTGCATAGTGCTCTGCACACTTTTGATACGCAGCTTTACCGCTTTCATGTTTGCAGCCATAAGCTTTCCTCCTCGTCACAATTTATTTCTCAGGTCTTGTATTTACAAAATTCTCAGTATACTGTTCCAGTGCACTCTTTAATTTAGCTTCTGTTTCTGCTGATAAAGCCCCTGTAGACCGAATTTCCAGCATTGCTGCAGCGCCCTGCGGGTCACTGTCGATCCAGGTATAAAGTCCGGCTTCGTAGCTTCTTACATCCTCTGTTGCTACCTTAGAAAGAATTCCTTTGGTAACTGCATAGAGAATGGCAACCTGCTTTTCAACTGGAACCGGAGCATTCTGGTTCTGCTTCAGAACCTCCACAATACGTGCTCCCTGCTCCAGACGTGCCTTTGTATCTGCATCCAGGTCAGAACCAAACTGGGCAAAGCTCTGGAGCTCACGATACTGGGAATAAATCAGCTTTAAGGTACCGGCAACCTTCTTCATTGCCTTTATCTGCGCATTTCCACCAACTCGGGAAACGGAAATACCAGGGTTTACAGCAGGCATAACGCCTGAATGAAACAGCTCTGTCTCGAGGAAAATCTGTCCGTCTGTAATAGAAATAACATTAGTAGGAATATATGCGGAAACGTCTCCTGCCTGTGTCTCAATAATCGGAAGCGCAGTCAGAGAACCACCGCCATGTGCTTCATCTAATCTTGCAGCACGCTCCAGAAGTCTGGAGTGAAGATAGAAAACATCTCCAGGATATGCCTCACGTCCCGGTGGACGGCGAATCAGCAGGGAAAGTGCACGGTAAGCAACCGCATGCTTACTTAAATCATCATAAATAATGAGAACATCTTTTCCCTTATACATAAAGTACTCACCCATTGCACATCCGGAATAAGGTGCAATGTACTGCAGCGGACTGGCTTCAGAAGCAGTAGCCGCAACAACAATTGTGTAATCCATAGCACCGTTTCTTGTAAGAGTTTCAACCAGGGAAGATACGGTAGAACGCTTCTGTCCAATAGCAACATAAATACAGATTACGTCCTTCCCTTTCTGGTTAATAATGGTATCTGCTGCCAGGGTAGTCTTACCAGTCTGGCGGTCACCAATGATCAGCTCACGCTGTCCTCTTCCGATCGGAACCATGGAATCAATTGCTTTAATGCCTGTCTGCAGAGGCTGGTTAACTCCCTGTCTCTCACAAATACCAGGCGCCGGACTTTCAATAGCCCGGTACTCGCTTGTCTTAGCAGGTCCTGCACCGTCAATAGGCTGTCCAAGGGCATTTACAACTCGCCCGATCATAGCCTCTCCTACCGGAACGGATACAACCTTTCCGGTGCGCTTTACGGTCTGACCTTCGCCAATACCGGAATCATCACCAAATAATACGATAGACACACTGTTTTCTTCCAGGTTCTGTGCCATTCCGAAACTTCCGTCCTCAAATTCCAATAACTCACCAGCCATACAATTGATAAGTCCGCTGGCTCTGGCAATTCCATCGCCAACCATAAGAACAGTACCAGTCTCATTCTGTTTGATCGCGTTATCGTAATATTTGATCTGACTACGGATGACTTTTGAAATTTCTTCAGGTTTAAGCTGCATTTTCTCTATCCATCCTTATACTATAAGCTCGTTTAATTTCCTGGAAAGACCATCCAGACGACTCTTTACTGTTCCATCCAGTTGTTTTCCCTCCAGTTCCACACGAAGACCGGCAAGCACTGATGGGTCTGTTTTCTGGGTAAGCTTAACGGTTTTGCCGCTTATCTTCTCCAGTTTCTTCTTAAGTGCCGTCATCTGCTCCTGCGTCAGGGAAACAGCACTTGTCACCACTGCTGTTGCAATGCCATGGTCTACGTTATACCGCCGTGTAAATTCCTCGCAGCATCCTGCATATTCCCCAAGAATCCCGCGCTCACACAGCAGCTTCAGAAAATTCACAAGATACCTTTCTGCCTCCTGTCCAAATGCAGCATCCAAAAGCCCTGTTCTCTCCGCCTTGGGAATAGATGGCTCTGAGAGCAGCCTTACATAATCAGGATTCTCTCCAAAAAGCTGCCGGATAGTCTGCATCTGCTCCATTACAGTTTCGGTAATCTGTTCTTCGGCAGCAAGGTCATACATGCTGCCGCCATATAATCTGGCAATCTGCGTCATGATGCCTCACCTACATTCGAAATAAACTCGTCGATCAGTTTCGCATGATCCTCTTCTTTGATCTCACGCTCGATCACTTTGCCGGCAATCTCCATTGCCATGCCGCCGATCTCATTCTTTACTTCATTGACAGCCTTGCGCTTCTCCTGCGCAATATCACTTTCTGCCTTCTCCTTCATAACCCGCGCCTCCTGCGCAGCGTTCTTAAGGATTTCTTCGCTCTGAAGTGCAGCTGTCTTCTGTGCCTCTGTCACAATATCACTGGCTTTTTCCTTAGCCTGCTGCATATTCTGCTCATACTCCGTTTTCATAGCAAGAGCTTCCTCCTTAGCCTTAGCGGCATCCTGGATCTGGGCGTCTGCCATAGCTCTCCTTTTCTGAAGCATTTCATTAACAGGCTTAAACAGAAACCTCTTTATCAGATATACCTGGATAAAAAGATTACATATCTGTGCGACAAAATTCCACGGCACAATTCCTACAAGTTCCTGTACCTGCATCCTCTAACCTCCTGTGGTAACTCCTCCGTGATATTTCTGCTCAGCCAAGAAATTTCATAAAGGTACCAGGTGCAACGAAAATCAACAGCAAGCCGGTTACAAAGCCGTAAATACCTGTTGTCTCTGCAATAGCACATCCAAGCAGCATTGTAGAGGTAACATCACTCTTGCATTCAGGCTGACGTCCGATTGCTTCCAAGGCCTTTGCAACTGCATTACCTTCTCCAATACCAGGTCCGATACCGGCGATCAGTGCAAGACCAGCACCAATTGCACAACCAGCAAGTGCGATACCTTTTGCTAATACTGTAAAATCCATAATCAAATCCTCCTGTTATATATAATTTTCTTATTTACCATAATTTGTGCTGTCTGCTTAAGCAGACATACCTGTTTAATTTTGATAAGCTTCCTCGTATTATTCTTCTGCTGCATTTGCAATATACATAACTGTCAGCATACAGAAAATAAATGCCTGCATGATTCCGGAAAACCAGTCAAAATAAACAGACAGAATTGCCGGAATTCCAACGTCCAGAAATGGAATCTTCGACAACACGCTGCCCACAATTCCAGGGAGCAGCCCAAACAGCTTGGAGCTTGCCAGCGCCAATGCTGCGTAAATCAGACCACTGATAACCACACCGGAAAGGATATTTCCGAAATGTCGGCATGCCATACTTATAGGCGTTGCAAGTTCGGAAAGAACATTAAACGGTGTCATAATCTTGATCGGAGTGGTAAAGCCTTTCAGATATCCTCCAAAACCATTTGTCTTGATTTTCTGCGCAGTAATCATAATAAATACTACAACTGCCCACGCAGCTTCTGTGGAAAGATCTGCTGTAGGACTTCTAAGCCCGATCAGGCTGATCAGGTTAGATACTACACTTGTGGCAAACAATGCTGCCACAAACGGAATCATATAGCTGAATTTCTCACCCATATTTCCTATAACAAACTTATTGGCTGTCTCCACCAAAAGCTCAGCAACAGCCTGCCTTTTGGATATCTTCTCTACTTTAAGATCATGAGTCAGCCAGATACAAAGACCTGTGATCAAAAGCATCACCAGCCAGCTTACTACCAGTGTTTCCGTGATCTGAAATTTCCCCAGGATTGGAATATCAAAGGGAACCGTATAGAATATCCTGCCACCGGTTATTTCTATGTCCATGTACTCTCACCTCCTGTCCATTATAAAATTTGTCTCCATCGAAAATACTCCCGCTTTTATAAGCGGTAAGTAACTTTTTACTGTGAGTCAAGCGGATATTCCAGGTCCGCTTCGCTGCTTGCTTGATTCGGTTAAATTATTACCGGCTATAATGTTACGCAGTCTGCTTTGCCCCGAAAATTCCAACAGCTTTAATTACAATATTGGGAAAAAGCAGTGGAAGAAGTCCGGCTACAAACTGAAAGCATGGTGCTGCAATTGCCAGGATCCCCCAAAGGAGCTGAAACATCATCCTCTGGCTGTAGCTTGTCTTCATCTTCATGGCAGCCTGCTTATCATCCTCCATGGAAACCACCTTCTGCACAGTCAGCCCCATCAGAAAAAAATTCAGCACTGCTACCACGCCACCGATCAAACCTGCAAGAAGTACTGTATAATCAAAAGGAATCTTCTGGGGCACGATCATATGCCCGATTCCAAATACAACCCACATCAAAGCCACACCAATAAATGTACCAACAGCAATCTTCTTGGTCTCTTTCTTCACTGCCGGCTGCACATTTGCAAATATATTACTCATATAAGCCTCCCTTCTAATGATGTCGGTTAAATGAAACTTTATTCTTCTTTTTCTCTTTTTTATGATGGCTGGTTACAGAAAGATAAAGCTTATATGCTACCATAAAGGATCCTCCAAGCCCGAAAAAAAAGCCGGGAATGAATACCCATTCTCCAATTCCCTGATAGGCATTCAGCCACCAACAAAGCAAAAGACACAGAAGCAGTGGAGTGATAAAGGTCAGTCCAAACTGACTAAGCAATGTCAGATTCTTGATTACATCTCCCCACTTTTTCATAAAAACCCCCTTTTTTTAACTCATTTTATAGACAGATTTTAGCACAAATCCATTTAAATAGCAACTTTTTTGTGAATGTTGTTTAAAAAACGCCTTTCATTTTTTGTTATATCGTCAATTTATTCACATTTTCGAATACGTTCTATATACTAGCAAATCAATCTTTTTTTGTCACTTTACAATAGTTACACTTTGTCCAAAATTCAGACAGTGCCTGTTATTTTGTCTAAAATAATGTTTGCGTACCTTTTACGCAAAAAACTGCCCTGTAACAGCATTCCCACTCTCTGGTAAAATCATGCTGTACAAAGCAGTTCTTCTTTGGTAAATCTATTTTTTATGTAAATCAATTAACATTTATTTCTGTTATCAGTTGGCATACAGATATGCGCTATTCACAGGATCATCAATATTCGATGCATCAATCCATGCGGGATCGATCCGCAGATTTTTCTCAATATCCACACTCTTCTTCGGTGCGGTTGTCTGAAGTGCGGTCCAGATAGTCTGATATCCCATAGCATATGGCTGCTGGGAAACCACGCCTACTTCTTTGCTGTTTCGGATCGCCTCCTGCTGTTTAGCAGTAGCATCCACCCCGACCATCATAAGCGGTTCTTTTGTCTCATCCTTTGGCATGTCCAGGTACAGCTCCGAAATATTCGCATTTGTACAGAAGACGCCCTCCAGCTGCGGATTTCTCTCCAGAACCTCCTGCATAGCTGCAGTCATATCATCTACCTGATCCTGGTATACAATTTCCACTACGTCAATATCCGGATAATTTGCCATATAGCTGGTAAAGCCCTCTACACGTTCCTGAATGCTCTGCGTCTTTTCCTGTGCTGAGAATATCGCAACCTTGCCCATCTTACCAATTGCTACAGCCAGCCGGTATGCCGCGATCTCGCCTACACGGGTATTGTCAGTTCCCCTGAATGCGCGAACCATCTTACTGTCACTTACATTGGAATCAAATGCAACCACCGGAATTCCATTTTCTTTAGCTGCTTCAAGCTGTGCCTGAAGTGAGTTTACATCACTGGCAGAAATACATAATACATCGGGATTCTCTGCAATTACCGCATCCAGTGTATTCACCTGACTCTCTACATCTGTTTCATTGCTGGCACCTTCAAAGGTCATGGTGATCTGTTCATCTTTCCCAAAGCCATATGCTTCATTTACATCTGCTACAGCCTGCTCCATTCCCTGTTTCACAAGCCCCCAGAAGGAACCACTTACACTCTTGCTTACTACTGCAATGCGTGCTCCTGCCTGAATCTCCACAGAAGTGTCGATTTCGGGAATAGCCGGTTCTTCTTCCTCCTGTGCTTTCTCTGTAGTTTCTGCGGTCTGTACATCAGAAACCAACGGTTCAATGATCTTCTCAACTTCTTCTCTTTTACATCCGGTCAAAGTGCATAATGCAGTCAGAAGAACAGCAGGTATCACTGCTACTTTTCTCATTTCGTTCACTCCTTATATCTTTGAAACATTTATTCCTTTTACAAAAGCAACCTGAAACTCAGAAAATTACATTGTTTTAATCTTGCCTTTACATTATACACATTTTCCGTCTGCCGTCCATAGTTTTCACTATTTTTTTATATTTTGAAGCCTTCAAATGCGAAGGATGAAGGTTTTGTCTGGAATTTCATCACTTTCTTTGTCACCGGATGAGTAATTGTCAGGCTTGCAGCGCATAATGCAAGATTCCCTGCGCCGATACCGCTGTCTGCACCATACTTGCGGTCTCCTGCCAGAGGCATTCCTGCATGTGCCATCTGCACCCGGATCTGATGATGTCGGCCTGTATCCAAATGAATTCGCAGCAGCCATTTTTTCTTTCCACTGATCTTATCTGTTATCTCCTCCAGCACTTCATAAGAAAGCCTTGCTTTTTTAGCTCCAGGTGTGCCAGGGGAAACTACGGATGAGGTGTTCGTTTTTCCATCTTTTCTCAGATAGTCTTCCAGAATTTGAGGCTCGTGAGGCTGGCCAAAGGTTACTGCCAGGTAAATCTTTTCCATCTTTCCTGCAGCAATCTGCCCATTTAGTTCTTTTGCTGCGCGTGGATTTTTTGCAAATACCAGAACACCCTCTACAGGTTGATCCAGTCTGTGAACCACTGCCAGATAAGGAAGCTGTCTTCCGTCGCCAGCTGCGGCAAAATAATTTTTCAGGCTGCTTTCCATATCCATAGCCCCGATTCTGGCATTCTGTACTGCGATTCCGGCAGGTTTGCGGCATACGATAATATCTTTATCCTCAAAAAGGATGCACTTTTTTATATCAAACATTGTTTGTCCTTTCCGTAATTGGCGGTTACTTAATTTTCGCTGTACTGGATATTATAACGAACCAAACCTGCATTTACAAGAGCTTCTGAAGCTGTTCACGCAAAAAGGTCGGTCATCACTTTCACTTACGTTTCAAATGATGACCGACCTAAAATTCTTCAGTATTCAATGGTCTTTTCCTCGTTTTTCAAATTTAATTGTCAACGTGGTCTATATTCAGTTATTCTATATTTAGTTGTTGATTTGTATTTAAAATATCTTCTCTTATTTCCTGCTCATAAACGATATGATTTTTATCATTCGGTTTATTTAGAAGTTTGATAGATTTAAATTATAATTTCACGGATTATAATTTGTTTCCAGAAATACCGGATATACTTCTCATGCTCTGAATCATTCATATAAACAATTTCAAACTTAATCAGTTAAATCCAAAACCACTTATCGGTTCATTTGCTCTCTTATAAAAGAAAAGTATGAGCGGAAGTTCCTTTAGTATTTCTGATTAGAATATCAGATATGATATTCTGCTAATGCAAAGCTTCGATTCATATTCTAATGTATCAATATGGATCTCAAAATATCGTTCTTATCAGTGATAAGGGTTATATTCTTCAGAAAATGTTTCTTTACACAGGTTCTGAATCTTTGTATTAGTGTCGGACAGATATTCAATATAAGTAATCGCTTCTATATTACCTTAGATACGTTTCTCTGTATCAAATAAATCAAGTGATATCAGAATAATCATTTACACGTTATTCGTATCAGGTCTTCTTGCAGGAAATGCGATTCCTGTCACTCTTATATTGATGGATAAACTTCTATGTTCCCATTGGAATCACTAAGCTCCTTTCTTCGTATATGTTGTTTACTTTCAGATCTCTGAATTAGATCTTTGTTTGTTTTTCTCTTGTTTTCTTTTGATGAGTTTATATTACCACCTCTCCTCTTATTTGTCAACACTTTTTAATTATTTTTTATTATATTTCTGCTTTGTTTTTATTTTCTATTATTATATCTGTTATTTGTATTAATTTTCATAATTATTCTGAATATTTCAAAGATTGCAGAAGCAGCGCAGCCGGGTCACAATCTGAGTATCAAAAACATAAAGGCAGCATCGTCACTATAATAACGATGCTGCCCATAGAAGCTTTACAGATTTAAACCTTTATTTTCTGTTGTAATTAATCAGACAGCCTTTCAGAATGATTTCTCTTTCATCATCAGTCAGCTCTCCAAGTGATACTGTAAACGGCTCCAGCTTATCAGCTTTCACTGCATATCCGGTAATATTCTCCGCTTTTTCCTCAACCGCCTTGCGGATTCCAGGGAAGAACAGGTAGTCACCGTTTCCAAACGGAAGATCACCTGCCGGGATAAGGAATGGAAGCATGCCCCAGTTGATCAGATTGGAGCGATAGCGCTTGGTGGCGTACTCATTGGCAATGTTTGCCCAGCCGCCGAGCACCTTCTGGCAGGAAGCAGCCTGCTCACGGGCGGAACCATCTCCTGGCTTCACAGCAAAGATCGTACTTCCGATGCCCAGATTACCTTTACCTACCTGAGGATATTCTTTCTGTACTATCTCCATAACCGATTTCAATTCCGGAAGTACATCCAGAGGACATTCTCCATTCTCTATAGCGTGCTCTGCTTTCTGAACCTCTTTGGCACGTCCTACATAAGCCGGGTCTTTTCTGGAAAGAGTGAACTCAGCAAGTCCCAGAGGATTGGAACGATAGGAGGATGTCTCACCGGAAGGAATCAGCTCATCTGTGGTAGTTACCGGATCATGAATCTCGGATACAACCTTCAGCACCAGATTCTCTGCAAGTGCAGGCATTTTCGGCCAGTCCTTGATGTTCGGTCCAAACTGAATCTCAACAGATGGATCCGCTACACCCTTGCTGTCAAATACGCGGTTTGCATAAATATTCTTATCGAAGAAATACTTCTGTCCTCTGTACTCACCTGTGAAGTTCTCTGCAGAGGTCAAGAAGCCCTTGTTCGCTGCAGTGGCTGCAATGGAACGTGCATCCATAAGTGCAACGGAAGAAATCTGACCGTTCTGGATTTTGGAGCCTTCACGGTTCGGGAAGTTTCTTGTAGTGTGACGGATACTGAATGCATTATTTGCAGGAGTATCACCAGCGCCAAAGCAAGGTCCGCAGAATGCAGTTTTTACAACTGCACCTGTCTCAAGAAGATCTGCCAGAACACCGTTTTTAGCCAATTCCATATAAATCGGTGTGCTTGCCGGATAAACACTTAAGGTGAATGCATCTGCACCGATGCTGGTGCCGCGAAGAATATCAGCTGCTGCACAGATATTCTCAAATCCGCCGCCTGCGCATCCTGCGATGATTCCCTGATCTACATAAAGCTTACCGTCTATTACTTTATTTCTCAATGTGAACGGAACCTTACCGTCCAGGCTGATCTGTGCCTTCTTCTCAACATCTGCGAGAATATCGTCCAGATTTGCATTCAGTTCATCAATTGTATATGTATTGCTTGGATGGAACGGCATTGCAATCATTGGCTTGATCTCACTGAGATCGATTTCCACACAGCCATCATAATATGCAACACTGCCTGGCTTCAGCTCCTTATAGCCCTCTGCTCTGCCGTGGATCTCGTAGAATTCCTGGATCTTCTCATCAGTCTGCCAGATAGAGGAAAGACAGGTAGTCTCTGTAGTCATAACGTCCACGCCGATACGGAAATCTGCGCTTAAGCTTGCAACACCAGGTCCTACGAACTCCATAACTTTATTCTTCACATAGCCATTTCCAAAAACCTTGCCGATAATAGCAAGCGCAACATCCTGCGGTCCAACACCCGGGCGTGGTGTGCCTTTCAGATAAATGGCTACAACACCTGGCATATTAATGTCATAGGTCTGGGAAAGAAGCTGCTTTACAAGCTCCGGTCCGCCCTCGCCCATAGCCATGGTTCCCAGTGCACCATAACGGGTATGGCTGTCTGAGCCAAGGATCATCTTACCGCACTCAGCGAGCATTTCACGGGCAAACTGATGGATAACAGCCTGATGAGGCGGAACATAAACACCGCCGTATTTCTTCGCACAGGTAAGACCAAACATATGGTCATCTTCATTAATAGTTCCACCTACTGCGCAAAG